>SIAG01000231.1 GCA_009691925.1 Planctomycetaceae bacterium | reverse complement strand
TCGCTGTGGGAAAGATAACTCCCGCCGCCGATCACCTGGATCGCCGGCGAGGGAGCGCTCCCGGCGATGACCTCGAGCCTGGCACCGACCGCATCGCGGTTCGACACCGTCCCCACGAGCTGGACGAGGATCGATCGGCCCGACTGCGGGAAGCGGTTTTCGAGAATCGCGACAGGGGCTTCGACGTGCGCGATCGCCAGATCGAGATCACCGTCGCCGTCGTAGTCACCGCTGGCCAGCCCCCGCCCCATGTGGGGAAGGTCGAAATAGGATCCCGGCTCCGGATTGCCGCGGCGGAACCGGTCGCCGTCGAAGCGGAGGAAGAGCGGTTCCTGGAGGAGTGGGGAGTCGTCGGGATGCTTGATGACGTGCCCATTGGTGACCACGATGTCGCCCCAGCCGTCGGCATTGAAATCGTCGACGACCGTGCCGAAACCGACAAACAGGCCACCGATGTCGGTGATGCCATACCGACGGCTGACATGGAGGAAGTAGCCCCGTCCCTCGTTGCGATAAAGGGCAAACCACTCGCGCTCGAAGTTCGTCACCCACAGATCGGGGAGTCCGTCACGATTGAAGTCGCAGAGGTCGATCCCCATGCTCCCGTTGGGCACCCCCTGGTCGTCGAGGGCCGTACCACTGACCAGCCCCATCTCCGCGAGGTGGCCATGGCCGTCGTTGACGTAGAGAAAGTTGTCGGTGGTGTCATTGGCCACGTAAATGTCGAGGTCGCCATCGACGTCGAGATCGGCCAGCAGCACCCCGAGCCCCTTGCCATCCTGCCGCAACCCCACCGCGGCGGAGGCATCGGTGAACGTGCCGTCCCCGTTGCCGAGATAGACCGCATCGGGCAGCCCTTCAAACGATCGTGGCGGACAGATGTCGCGGACGGCGTCGGAGGCCGTGCAGACGGGATGGTTGTCGAACGACCAGTTCACATAGCGGGCGAGATAGAGATCGAGGATGCCGTCGCCATCGAGATCCCCCCAGCCGGCGCTGGAGCTCCACCGGGTGTCTTCCGCGGCCGGCGACGGGGCGGCGGTGAACGTCCCATCCCCCATGTTCCGCCAGAATTGGGGCACGCCGTAGCCGGTGACGATGAGATCCTGAAAGCCGTCGTTGTCGTGATCGCCGACGGCGACACCGTGGCTGTAAAGGGCGTGATCGACAATCCCCGCCTCCGTCGCCACCGGCCGGAAGGCCCGGCCGTTACGGCTGCGGAATAGTTGGCAGGGCAGTCCGGTGATCTGCTTGTCGGCGGTGATCGTGCCGCCACCGGTGGCGACGAGATCGAGCCACCCGTCGCGGTCGAAGTCGAACCACCCCACACCGCCACCGAGGGATTCGAGGATCGTGAAGTGATCCGCCTCACCCCCATTGCGGTACGTGGCCTCGATCCCCAGGGCGGCCGCCCGCTCGACGAAGGCCACCATGCCGCCAGGGGCCGCCAAAGCGGTCGCCGGCTTGTCGTCAGGCGCCGCCTGGGGAGGCCCGGCAGGCGCTCCTTGCTCACGACGGCAGCCAGCCAAGAGCGCGACGCCGACCACGATCGCCGCCGCGAGCCGTGCCCAACCCCGGACAACGGCGGGGAGTCGCCGCTGGGTGCCGACAGGGGAGACCATCCTCATGGCGCGGGCCTCTCCTTTTCGGGCCCGTGCTCTTGGGCAGCCTCGCTCCCCGTGTCGACGGTGGTGCCCGGCCGCTGCGCATCGCCGGCTGCCCGGCGGTGCGTCGCAGCCCGGTCGAGATCCCCCAGGGAGGCGTAGTGGTCGGCGAGAACGCGGTGCGACGGGCCATGCTCCGGATCGATTCGCAGAGCGCCCTCCAGCCACTGCAGCCCCTCCTGCTCGAATCCCTCCTCGAGAAGAATCGTTCCCGCCTCAGCGCGGAGCTCGGGGGCGTCGGGTTTGCTGAGCATTTCGTAGGTGATCGCGGCCAGTCGCCGTTGACGCGCGGCGAGCCGTTGGGCGGTCTCACGTTCCAGCGTCGCCCCTGCCTCGTCGCCGAGGCGGAGCAGCGTCCCGGCCAGCGTCAGCCTAGCCCGCGTGAAGCGGGGATCGACGGTCACGGCTTGATCGAGGAGCACCGCCCCCCGCGGCACATCCCCGTCTTCGAGTGCCAACTGTCCGAGTTCTGTCAGCGCCACGGCGGCCTGCTCGGGCGTCAACTCCGTGGTGAGCGCGTCGTGATAGAGATCCCGGGCCGCAGCCCGATCACCCGACCGAAGGAGGCAATCGGCCAGTCCCATGACGGCCCGGGGATCATCCGGGCGGGCCTCGAGACACTCCCGGAAATGGCGCTGGGCGTCGTCGAGCTTTGCCATGTCGAGCTCGAGACGGGCGACCCGGATCTGTGACTCATGATCGCGCGGGTTGATCGCCAACGCCTTCGTGAAATACTCCAGGGCCATGACCGGTCGCTCAAAGCGCTCCTCGATCACCCCCATCCAGAACGAGGGGAGCGGATTGCCCGGCTGCCAGCGCGACCAAAAATCGAGGCACTCGCGGGCATCATTGATCCGGTAGGCATCGATGAACCCCTCGGCGAGCGCCTCGTAGCAATCCTCGGCGAAGGCATCGTCCGCCCCCTCCGCCAACCGGCCACTGATCTCCTCCTCGACCGCCCGCACCTCCCCTCGCTGGGCCCGGGCAAGTAACCGCTGCCGGGCGATCGCCTCAGCGCTCCAGCCTATCGCTGCCGCCCTCTCAAACGCACGGTCGGCCTCGGCAAACCGCCGCTGCCGACGGGCGACGCGGCCGAGGAGGTAGTGCCGCTGGGCAGCCGCGGCACGGGCCCGCGGGCCGCTCGGCTTGGGGGCCACCGGGATTCCGGCGCGGAGCAGCGACTCGGCCCGCGTCCAGTCGTGATCGGCGATCGCCCCGTGGATCGCGGACAGCGCTGCCGCTTCGCGAAACTCGGGCCCCCACCAAGCCGCCACGCCGAGCAGGAGGGCGAGGATGCCCAACAGCATGCGGCGCCGAAGTCTGCGCCAATCCGCGGCCCCGGACTTCGCCCCGGAACCGGGGGATCGAGCCTCTGACATGCCCGCGCTCCCGATCGGCGGGGGTTCAATCGTTGAGGTCAAACGTGAAAACGTTCTTGGGGCCGTCGGTCGTCACCTCGGCGGTGAGGCCACTGGTGTCGGGGCGGCCGTACTTCGCCGGGATCTCCCCCTTCTCGACCTCCCCCTTCTTCGTCATCTGAGCCATCTTCATCATGTCTTCGGGCTTTGGCGCTGCTGGCATCGACGAGGCCCCGGCGAACTTGTTCACCGTCACCTTGCACGCTCCGGCACGGGCCCCAGGTTGGCCGTTGGTCATGATCGTGAACTTCCCCTGGGCATCAGTCTTGCCATCGCTCGGCAGGCCGGCCGCGGGGACAAAGCTGACCGTCGCGTCGGCAAGCGCCGCCCCCTTCCAGGTCACCGTGCCGGTGGCCGGATAGACCTTCGGCATCGCGGGGCCGCCACAGCCTGTCAGGGCAGCGCCCACCAGCGCCACTGCGACCGCCATCCCCACCATCCCAATATTGCCACGAGTCAATCCCCCAGCCGTTATCCGTTTGCCTGTCATCGATGAACCTTTGCGGGAGTTCTTGAAGCTGTTGAAACCGGATCTGGATGAGAACACTCCGTCGAGAAAGCCCACTCCCCGACTCTCGTCGGAGAAGGGAAACGCTGCCCGGGGGAAGAGTGCCGCCCGGGCAGCGTGTGGTTTCCTATTCACCGCGGCTGAAAAACTTCAGCCAGAAAGTGCTCAGTCGTCATTGGTGATCGAGTTGCCGTCACCCTTCCCACCGAGTCGCTGAAAGGTGGTGTGGTCGATCGTGTCCTGAATCATTCGGACGGAGCTATCACCCATGAGGAATTGAGCGCCGCCTGGATGCCTCGAACGGAAGCCCCACGAATAGTTCCAGTTGCTCTTGGTGAAGCACTGTGGGTTCGGAGCGCGCTTCGCGGTGGCCTCGGCCTGCGAGTCGTAGCAGGTGGTCATCGTGTTGATCGGAACAACGGTGGAGGCATGGGCATTGCCCATTCCATTGAAGCTCCAGTGCCCCTCGGCGTGGTCGTTGCAATCGGACAAGATCTCACCGACGAAGATCGTCTTGCTCAGGCCGTCCTTGATCATCGCGAAGGTGCATCCCTTCTCCCGTTGGGCCAGCCGGGAGAAGCAGCCGGAGATGTCCTTGAGAAAATTGGAGTTGCCATGGCCGTTGTTCCCGGCCGGAACTTCACGGAATTGCTCGTATTGGTTGCAGTTGCCGTCGGCCGACGGCGTGCTCTGCGAACCGAGACTGCCAGTGTAACTGGACTGAAACCAGCCCCCGATGTCGTCGGGGCTCGAGTCGGTTGGACACCGGGCGGTCTTGATCTTGATACTCCGCAGTTCCTTCCCGTCGATATTGCGGAACCGCTCGTCGCCGCCGCTGTTGAACTTGACCTTCGACGCGATCCCCGCCTGTTCGATGAATGGCATGATGGCCGCATGCCACGAGAGGTGTGGGGATCCCCATTCAGTCTGCGGGGCAGCCCGCGGCATGTAGCCGTTGGTGTCGTGGTAGTTGTGGATCGCGAGGCCGTACTGCTTGAGGTTGTTGCTGCAGGTGCTCCGCCGGGCCGCCTCACGAGCCGACTGAACGGCTGGCAGGAGCAGGCCGACGAGCGTACCGATGATCGCGATGACCACCAGGAGTTCGACGAGCGTGAACGCCCGACGAACAGGTCGCATTGCCTTCGTCATGGGAATCGCCTCCGGGAGCGATGGATTGAAACGATGAAAGGATGGGAATGGAACGCGAAGGGTCGTGGTGCGCGGCGTGGTGCGAGTGATGGAGAGCGGCTATGGGCCTTCGATCCGTAAGGAGCCTTTCCGCACCGGGGAGCCGGGTAATCCAGCGGAGCCTGGTAATCCAGCGGAGCCAGACTGACCAGCGGAGCCGGACGGATAAGGAAGCCCAAGGAAAGACCGCGGAAAAAACCACCCCCCAACATCAAAAATCTACCAACCGCATCGTCACCAAGACAAGCCCCGGCTTAGAAATCGTGCGCGTTCCGATTTCTGTCAGCGGCTGGAAGGCCGGTTGAGCCAGACCCGCAGGCTCGGCGCGGCGCGACCGGCGGTGCCCTGGGTCCAGACGCCGGCGAGGATGTCGGTCCGCCCATCCCCATCCGCATCGGCCAGATCGAAGCTGGCATACCGGCAGTCGTCGCGCTCGATGCTGTGGGGGATCCAGTCGCCATCGGCCCCCTGTTCGACCCAGACAACCGCGTCGAACGTGCCCGACGGCTCGTGGGACGCCCCGGGATGGAGGGCGGTGGCGACGACGTCGAGGTCGCCGTCGCCGTCGAGATCGGCGGCCCGAGCCTGAGAAACGCCCGGGAAAAGTGCTATTTCGACGATCCGGAACCCGGCCGCCCCGTCATTGAGCAGGGCCCGGATGCCGTGCGTCGGCCGGGCCAGGCCGCTGTCCATCGTGTCGCCGTTGGCGTGGAGGATGTCGAGGTCGCCGTCGCCATCCAGATCGGCGATGTCGATCCCGCTGGAGCCCCAGGAGGGATCCGGAAAACGGACCAACTGGCGGTGCTCGTGGCTCCCCGCGCCACGAGAAAACCAGGCGTCTACCGTCTCGTGCTCCTGGGCAAACGCCGCCACAACGTCGTCCCGGCCATCGCCATCGAGATCGGCAACGCGCACATCGAGCACCCCGTGCCGCGGATCGATGACAATCTCCCGGAAAGCCCCCGCTGCCCCGCCATCCCCCACAGCCCCCGGTTCCGCCCCCCCGAGCAACACCCGCAGCGCCCCGCTCGCCCGCCAGCCGAACTCCGCCACGACCAGATCGCGGCGGCCGTCGTCGTCCCAATCGAAGGGGACGGCACTCACGACCCGCCCCAGCCCGCGGCGGATGTCGACCGCTGAGGCCCGATTCCGGGGGGCATCGTCCCCGATCCCGTCGGGGATGAAAAACACCCCACCAGCAGCATGATCCTCGGGGAGAAAAGACCCCAGATCGGCGACAAACCAGCCTTCCCCCGCGCCGCCGGCTGGGGAGACGCGGCAGGGGTGGGAGAGTTGGGCGAGCACCCGCCCCTCGGCCGCTCCCCCCGTGAGCTGCCAGCGGCGAATCTCCCCGGAACGCATGTCGGTCGTCACCAGTTCTAGCGCCGCCGCCCCGCTCCGCGGCAGGGCGATCAGCTGGGCGATCGCCGGATCGACCGCTTCGGCCCCGGTCAGGGCTTCCTGCGGCAGGAAAGCGATTGGCGCGGAGGGCTCGACCCGATCGGCCGCCCGCGGCACGGAAAGCCGATCGGGGGCGGTCTGCTGGAAATAGCGGATCGCCTCCCCCTCCGGCGGCCGCGGGAGATCGGTCCGCAGCGACGCGAGGTAGAAGTCGAAGCCCTGGCGAACTTCCTTCGGCCAGCGGTCGCGGGGAAAGCTCGCCGGCGACGGCAGGTCGTGGCAGTCGCCACAGAAGCGCTCGACCCGGGCCCGGGCATCGTCCGAGAGCGTGGCGGCGGCCGTCTCTTGGGCCAGGGTCCTCTCCGGCGGCCGAGCGGTGGAGAGGGATTGTGACGGCCCCACCCCTCCCGGCCGATCACATCCGCCGAGCAAGGCGCCGGCCACAACGAGCAAAAGCCACGGCAGCCGGTAGGCGCTCCCACCCCGGCTCCCGCTCAGATCGCGGCTCCGGCCGGCGGGGCCGGGCGGGACCAAGTCGGGATCTACCCGGAGGCGAGCGCGGCCCA
>SIAG01000230.1 GCA_009691925.1 Planctomycetaceae bacterium | reverse complement strand
CCTTTGGCGGCGGGCGCGGCGTGCCGGTGATCGGTTCTCCGGCCGGGGCTGACTGCGAGAGCTGCCGCTCCCAGATGCGACCCCCCTGGCATGGCAGTGCCGGGGCGGGGTATGGGCAGCGGGTCAGCCAGGGCCATGGCATGGCCCCCTGCATGACCGGGGCGTGTGGGCCCGGCCATGCGGCCCCCTCCCGAACCTGCGGCCCGACCCCCAGCGGCCCCTGTGCGCCTGGGATCTGCGGCTCGACCGGATTCTGCCATGCCCCGATCGGTGGGGGAGGAATGCAGTATCCGCTCCCCCCCTGTCTGCCCCGGCTCCACGCCTTCCTGCGGGACGGCATGGTGCTCTCGCCGCAGCCGCTGGTGGTGCCGAAGTGCCACGAGTGCGGCGCAGTCCTCCCGACGGGCTTCTGATCGCTGCGACAGACCGCTTCAGCCTGCCCAGAGCCGGCCCACGGCGAGCATCACCAGCGTGATCACCACGGCGCCGACGAGGTCGATGATCGCCCCGCTGCGGATCATGTCGCGGAGGCGGATCCGTCCTGTGCCGTAGACAATAGCGTTGCACGGCGTGCTCACCGGCATCATGAATCCGAGGCTCGCGGCGAACGTGGCGGCCAGTGCCGCGGTGAGCGGATCACCGCCGCTGGCCGCAGCCAGGGCCATCGCCACCGGCACGACGATGTTCGCGCTGGCCGTGTTGCTGGTGAGCTCGCTGGTGATCACCGCCACGAGCGTCGCCGCCGTGATGAGCATCACGTTTCCCGGCGGCACCCAGCCGGTCAGGCTCGTCCCCAAGGCGCCGGCGAGCCCGGTGGAGAGGGACAGCTCCCCGAGGGCCATGCCTCCTCCGTAGAGGAGGATGATTCCCCAGTCGATCCGCTCGGCCTCCTTCCACTGAAGCGCTCTGCGGCCCGGTCCGCCGGGGAGGATGAAGAGGAGCACGGCGCCGACGAGCGCTGCGACCCCTTCGGGAACATGCCCGGCGAACCAGGCGGGGATCGGGTGCTTTGTCCCGAGAAGGAGCCCGAGGACGCCCGGCACGATCCACAGGCAGACCGTTGTGCCGAAGGCGAAGCCCGTGCTCATTTCCCCCACCGACCAGGTCCCCAGGCCGGCCCGCTCCCGGGCCACGATATCCGCCACGCCGGGGAGCCGGTCGACCCCGGCCGGGAACATCCAGCCGAGGACGAGCACGGCCACGGTGGTGAGGATCGCCGCCGCCGGCACGCCGATCGCGCACCAGGCGAGAAACGACACCTCGACGCCGAGCTCATTGCGGATGAAGGCCAGGCCGATGAGGTTCGGCGGCGATCCGATCGGCGTCGCCAGGCCGCCGATGCTCGAGGCAAAGGCGACGGCGAGCATCAGCCCGGTGGCGAAGCGCGGGTCGAGCCGCGGGCCGGCCGGGGCGCCAGAGTTGGCGCCAGAGTGGGCGGCATCCTCGATCGCCGCGAGGATGCCAGCGGCGATTGTCACCATCATCGCCGTCGTGGCGGTGTTGGAGATGAAGGCGCTGATCGTCGCCGACACCAGCGCCACCGCGGCGAGGATCCGCCCGGGGCGCTCTCCCACCGCCGGCAGCCCGAGCACGGAGAACGCCAGCCGCCGGTCGAGGCCGTGAACACGGATCGCCTCGGCGAGCATGAACGATCCGATGAACAGGAAGATGAGCGGGTCGGCAAAAGGACGGAAAACCTCATTCGCCGGAGCCACCCCCGCCACAACGCAGGCGACCACCCCGGCCAGCGCCGTCACCGGCAGCGGCAGCGCCTCGGTCACCCACAGCACCACCACCGTGGCGAGGATCAGGGCCAGGCTCTGGGCATCGGGGTTGAGTGGCATGGGCGCCTCGGGTTTGAGTGGCTTGGGCGCGCTTGAAAAAATCCCCCGGGGGAGCACCGGCTCCCCCGGGGGCATTGAAGGTTTCCGCGGACATCGACCGGTGTCACCAAGTCTTGCCGAGGGCGGCCTGGGCCGCGGCCAGCCGGGCGACCGGCAGGCGGAACGGCGAGCAGCTGACGTAATCGAGACCGAGGTGGTGGCAAAAGAGGACCGAATGGGGGTCGCCGCCATGCTCGCCGCAGATCCCGAGCTTGATGTCGGGGCGCGTCTTCCGCCCCTTCTCGACGGCCATCTGCATGAGCGCGCCGACGCCGGTGGTGTCGATCGAGGCGAACGGGTTGGCCTTGAAGATCCCCAGGTCGGTGTACTTCTGCAGGAAGGAGCCCATGTCGTCGCGGCTCATACCCAGGCAGGTCTGTGTCAGATCGTTGGTGCCGAAGCTGAAGAACTCGGCGCTCTCGGCGATCTCGTCGGCCGTCAGCGCGCCGCGCGGGATCTCGATCATCGTGCCGACGAGATACTTCACCTTCACCCCGGTCTCCTTCGCCACCTTCGCCGCCACGGCGTGGACAATCTCGAGCTGGTTGTCGAGCTCCTTCTTGAAGCCCACCAGCGGGATCATGATCTCCGGCTTCACCTTGATGCCGTCCTTTTGCACCTTTGCGGCCGCCTCGAACACGGCCCGGGCCTGCATCTCCGAGATCTCGGGGTAGCTGACGCCGAGGCGGCAGCCGCGGTGGCCAAGCATCGGGTTGAACTCGTGGAGCGCCTCGACGCGGCGGTGGACGACCTCGACGGGAAGCTTGAGCTTCTTCGCGAGGTCGGCCTGGGCCTTCTCGTCGTGCGGCACGAACTCATGCAGCGGCGGATCGAGGAAGCGAATTGTTGCCGGGCGGCCTTCGAGGGCCCGGAAGATCCCCTCGAAATCGTCGCGCTGGTAGGGGAGGAGCTTCGCGAGGGCCGCACGACGGGCGTCGAGCGACTCGGCAAGGATCATCTCCCGCATCGCGTCGATCCGGTCGCCCTCGAAGAACATGTGCTCGGTGCGCGTCAGGCCGATCCCTTCGGCGCCGAAGGCGATCGCGTGCCGAACCTGCTCCGGGGTGTCGGCATTGGTGCGGATGCCCAGCTTCCGGTGCTTGTCGGCGAGCTTCATGATGAAGGCGTAATACTTGTAGACCTCCGAGTCCTCCGGCTTCATCGAGTTGCTGACGAGCACCTGCTTGAGCTCGCTGTCGGCGGTCTTGATAGCGCCAGAGAAGACTTCGCCGGTGCTCCCGTTGATCGAGATATCCTCCCCCTCCTTGAGGGTCGTCGAGCCACAGACGAGCGTTCCCTTGGCGTAATCGATGGAGATCGCGCCGGCACCGACGACACACACCTTTCCCATCTGTCGGGCGACGAGGGCCGCGTGGCTGGAGACACCACCGCGGCTGGTCAGAATCCCCTCGGCCGCGATCATGCCACGGAGATCCTCTGGGCTCGTCTCGACGCGAGCGAGAACGACCTTCTTCCCCTTCTCGGCAAGCTCCTCGGCCTTGGCGGCCGAGAAGACGAGCTGCCCGGTGGCGGCACCGGGGCCGGCGGCCAGACCGGTTGTCAGCACCCGGCCCGCCTTCTGCGCCTTCTCGTAGTCGGCCCGATCGAAGATCGGGGCGAGAAGCTGCGAAAGGGCATCCGGATCGGCGCTCTGGATGGCGTGCTCCGGGGTCATGAGCTTCTGCTTGACCATGTCGTGGGCGATCTTCACGTAGGCCAGCGCCGTCCGCTTGCCGTGGCGCGTCTGAAGCATGTAGAGCTTCTTCTTCTCCACCGTGAACTCGAAGTCTTGGACGTCGCCAAACTTCTTCTCCAGCTTCTCGCGGACCTTCTCGAGCTGCTTGTAGGTGGCGGCAAACTCCGTGTCGTGCGCCATCTCGACGACCGGCTTCGGCGTCCGGACGCCGGCCACGACGTCTTCCCCCTGGGCGTTGACGAGGTATTCGCCGTAGAAGACATCCGCGCCGGTGGCGGGATCGCGGGTGAAGGCCACGCCGGTGGCGCAGTCATCCCCCATGTTGCCGAACACCATGCTCTGGACGTTGACGGCGGTGCCCCACTCGTCGGGGATCTTGTACTTGCGACGGTAGATGATCGCCCGTTCGTTCATCCAGCTGCCGAAGACGGCCGTGATGGCTCCGATGAGCTGCTCGAAGGGATCCTGCGGGAAGGTCTTCCCGGTGCGTTCCTGGATGAGCTTCTGGAAGCGGCTGATGAGGTCCTTGAGGTGATCCTCGGTGAGCGCGGTGTCTTCCTCGACGTGGGCCTCGTGCTTGACCTTTTCCATCACCTCTTCGAACGGGTCGTGCTCGTTCTCGTGGCGCTTCTGCACCCCCATCACGACATCGCCATACATCTGGATGAAACGGCGGTAGGAATCAAAGGCGAAGCGGCCGTTGCCGGTGGCCTTTTTAAGGCCCTCGACGGTTTTGTCGTTGAGGCCGAGATTCAGGATTGTGTCCATCATCCCCGGCATGCTGTCGCGGGCACCGGAGCGGACGCTGACCAGCAGCGCGTTGGCCGGGTCGCCGAACTTCTTCCCGGTCTCCTTCTCGAGCAGCTTGACGTAGTGGGCGATCTCCTCCTCGAGCCCCTTGGGGAACTTCTTCCCCGTGGTGTAGTAGTCGATGCACATCTGCGTCGTGATCGTGAAGCCCGGGGGAACCGGAAGCCCGATCTTCGTCATCTGCGCGAGATTCGCCCCCTTGCCACCAATGATCGCCTTCATGGTGCCGTCGCCGTCGCACCGGTCGGCGCCGAAGTAGTAGATCATCCGCCCCGGCTTCGACGCGGCGGGCTTCTTGGCGGCAGACTTCTTCACGGACGATTTGGCCATGGGGGCGACGTGACCTTTCGAGGAGGGAAAAACCGGCGGAAAAAAGGCGGAAAACCGGGTCGAATCTACGTTGACGTTTCCCGGCCGTCAACGCGGCGCCCCGGCGGCTTGGCAGGTCGGGGCCGGAACGGCCCTGGTCGCGGAAAACGGCTTGTTTTCCCCGATGTGCATGGGGCCCGCGCGAGGGGGGGCGGGGCCTTTCCAGCGGCCGGGTGCCGCGCTGCTCCCGCTGGAGGCCGGTCAGCCCCCCTGCCCCGCCGCGTCGGCCCGGCGGATCGCCCCCTCCACCATCCCGGCCGTGACCGGAAACGGCTCGTTGTGGGTCACCTCGCCCGGTTCCACGGCCCGCTCGGCGATCCGGCGGAGCATGGCCCCGTCGATCGCGCCGAGGCCGAGCTGCCGAAGTGTCACCGGTAGCCCGAC
This sequence comes from Planctomycetaceae bacterium, assembly GCA_009691925.1. GTDB lineage: Bacteria > Planctomycetota > Planctomycetia > Pirellulales > UBA1268 > QWOP01. The sequence goes on along the minus strand of SIAG01000230.1, from coordinate 1,641 downwards.
CGATCGGCAAAAGGCGAGCACCTCGGCGATCTCTCCGGCTGGTGCGTCCTCGAGAAACAGCTGCGCGAGCGTTCCGAAGGCGACTTTCTCCCCATGGAGCGCGGCATGGCAGCCGGGGGCTACCGTCAGCCCATTGTGGATCCCATGGGCTGCTGCCAGCCCGGCCGATTCAAACCCCAGCCCCGAGAGGAGCGTGTTGGCCTCGACGATCCGCTCGTAGGCCCCCCTCGCCCCGGCGTCGAGCGTGCCGGCGCCATTGAGGTGCCCTGCTCGGTGGGCCGCCAGCGCCAAGGCGCCATCCGCCCGGAGTGTCTTCCAGCAGAGCTCGGCAAGCGCAAGCGCCGCACGGGTCGGCGTGCCCCCGCGGCTGTGGGTTGCGCCCGAGCGAGCGCAGGCCCGGGCCTCAAACCACGTCGAGAGGGCGTCCCCCATCCCCGCCACGAGGTAGCGCTCGGGCGCCGCGAGGATGACGTCGGTGTCGACAAGGACGAGGGCGGGGTTGCGGGGATGGAGCCTCGACTCCTCCACAACGCCCTCGTCGCTGTAGACAACAGAGATCGCGCTGGTCGGTGCGTCGGTCGAGGCGATCGTCGGCAGGGAGACAATATCGAGATCGAGTTCCGCGGCCACTGCCCGGGCCGTGTCGATCGCCTTTCCCCCCCCCGCCCCGACGATCGTCCGGGCCGCGCGGCCCCGGGCCGCATCGGCCACCGCGGCAATCTCGCGCCGGGAACATTCGCCGCCGAAGGGATGGATGGCGGGCGCGAAGCCGGCGCGCTCGAGCGACTGCTCCCAGATCGCGCCGAGCTGACGGATCGCCGAGACACCGGCGAGGATAAGCACCGGCCCTTCGAGCCCGAGCCGCGTCATCTCGTCGCCGAGCGTGGCCGCTACCCCCGGCCCCTGCACGTAGCGCGACGGCGCCGCAAACACTTCAGCCATGGTTTTGTTCCTGGAGGGGCGGGCAGTAGCTAATCCAGGCCAATCGGCAAGCTCAAGCACACGCCGACCCCGTTTGTTGACCGTACCGCGGCAGTCTGCCACATTTTTGGTTCGACCATCTGCCCCCGACCATTTTGGGGTCTGGTCATCTGGGAAATCCCAGTTGAGGGGTGGAGATTCAATAGTCGGGGGGGCTTCGGGAGCGCCCGCCAGCCGTGGCCAACATGACCTGTCACTCGGGCCACCGATTCCCGAGGCAACGCTTGCTTGAAGGAGTGGACATGGATCTTCCGACACCGGACGACACCTCGCGCGCCGAAGACCGCCCCGACGCGAGCCGCGAGGGTGGGCCTAGCTTTTTCGACTTAGGCTGCCTCTCAAATCTGGCCGTGCTCCTTGGAGTGTTCCTGTGTGGATGCATCTTTGGTTGTAGGCAAATAAATTTAGGTTGGACCGTCGGCCATGGGGGGGGGTTGGGCGGGCCCCCGATCCCCCCACCAACGGCGTTCGAAGGTGGCGAAAACGCGGTAGTATGGTTGTCTGTATTGGTCTATGTCCTGCCGATCCTTCCAATCGTCGTCTGGATCGCTGGGGCTGTAGCTTACAAGGCGTACAAGAATCGGCCCTTCATGGACGTAGGCCCCAAGACTCTTTCTCTTCTTCTAATCCTCTCCGTAACTGCGATCATAATAACTCTAG
>SIAG01000229.1 GCA_009691925.1 Planctomycetaceae bacterium | reverse complement strand
GTGACGGAGCTCGACGTGTTCTTGAGATCCTCGCTCGAGCTGTATGCCGAGCCGCTCCCCGCGATGATTCCCATGGTGCCGCTGTCGTCAGTGCCACTTGAGCCAGAGGACGAGGAACGGCTCGTGCCGCTGCCATTCTCGATCCGGTCGGTTGTCACGGTGGCCGTCGAGCTCCCGGCCAGCGAGGTGCTCGAGCCCACGGATGTCGCCGAGTAGATTCCCGACCACGACGTGCTCTCGCTCGACACCGAGCTGCCGGCCGTGACCGCACCGGTTGCGGAGATGACAAGCGACGTCGATCGGGTGGAGCTCGAGGCATCGGAGGAAGTCCGGCCGTTGATCGAGGCCTGCTGGCTTGACGAGGAGGTTTTCGACTTGTCATCGGGGCGGTTGTTGACATGGGCCGTGCCGGTGCCCGAATAGGTCCCGCTGCCGCTGTCGGAATCGCGACTCGATCCGGTCGTGATCACGGTCGTTCCCGAGCCGGTTACGGTCGAGGCGAAGGCCGCGGCATTGGACGTCTTCCAGGTCGTATTGCCGTTGGTGCTCTCGGAAAGATCCCAGAAGCCGTCGACGATGATCCCATCCGCGCCGAGCGTGCGGTTATGGGAGGCACGCATCATCTGGTGCGATGTGCCGGTGTCGGTTTGGTTTTGGTCGGTCGTGAACGAGCGGCTCGTTCCGTTGAGTGAGTTGTCTTGCACTGCCGAATGGATCGTGTCGGAGACGTTCCAATTCGACATCACGTCGCCGCTGTCTGCGACGTGCGAGGAGAAGCCCGTCACGACGCCGTTGACCAGCGTCGTTACTGAGGTCCCCATCGAATCGACCTGGGTTGTCCTGCTTGCCGAGGACGTGGTCGTCCGGGAGGAATCGACCGCGATGCCGCTTTGGTTCTCGCGGCTGCCGGTGGTGAGGGAGCCGGAATAGGAGTACGTGTCACGGAACGAAGTGACGGTGGTGGCCGTGGTGGTGACGGTCGTCACGCCGGATGACGAGCGGGTGATCACCGAATCGGTGCCCCCCTGGCTCTTGGTCGTGCGGCTGCCGGTGGTTCCCGCTCCGAGGGAGGCGGTGCCGGTGCCGCCCGAAACCACGGTTGTGCGGTCGCCTGCATCGGTGCGCTTGGTGTCGCTGCCGTCAGATGATTGGGTCCGATACGAAAGCGTCATCGTCAGCGACACGTCGCCGAGCATCCCGGCCTGGGACCCTGTCACGTTGGCAGCAAGCGTCCCCCCGACGGTGCTCGAGCCTGTCGCCGACCAGGTCTTGTCGCGACCGGTGCTCCCGGCGTTCTTCGTGTCGCCGCTTGTCGAACTGTTGGCAGTGTCTTCTTGATCGCTTCCCGACAAGGTCCGATCGATCTTCTCGGTGGTGACAAACTTGCCGGTGGCGTTCTTGTCGGCCGTGCCACTGGCCTTGAACGACAGCGTCTGTGCCGCCGATTGGCTCGCGGTCGCTGCCGACGTGGCGAGCCCATCGCCCCAGACGAGGGTTGCCGTGGTCGTCAAGGTTTCGCTGAAGACGTAGCTCACGGAGGAGCCGCTGCTCGTCGCATCGAGCCGGAAGACGTCCCGGTATTCCTGCGTTCGGGTCCACGTCGAGCCGTCATTCCCGGTGAATCGGGTGACGACCTTCGTCCAGGCATCGTGGCCAACGCCGAAGGTCCAGGCGCCGCCGGCGTCGGAGGTCGACACGACGCTATCGGACATCAGGTCGGCGATCTCGAAGACCGCCGTCCCCGTATCCCCCTTGATCGTGCGCGTGGTGATGGCGGGATTGGTGTCGGTGGGCTGCGCGATGATCGTGCCCCCGGCCGAGCCGACGAAGCGCAGTCGCCACAGATCGGCAAACGAAGGCGCGCCCGCGTCGAAGGTAAAGGTCGTGGGAGCCGTCGTTGTGATCTCTCCCAGCCCGGGATCCATCGACAGCGTGAGGAGCGTTGCTTGGGGCGTGCCGGTAGGAATGACCGGCATCACCTGCGGGAGGCCGGGAAGGGTGATCGTTGTCGCGGTCGCTGGTGGCATCGACGGAGGCGTGATGGTGCCGGTCGTGGGGGTGCTCCCGCCCGTGGTCGTTGGCGGGGTGCTTGAGGGGGGCACGATCACCGTGCCTGGGCTCGGCATTCCCCCGGTCAACGGCGGGCTCGTCGGCGTGGTGTTGGTCGAGCCGGTCGTGCTCGTAGTTCCGGTGGTGGATGGATAGGCGAGAGTGACGTTCTGGCCGCTCGATGTCAGGCTGCCGGTGAGGCTCGTGACCGTGGTCGTAAAGCCGCCGCTCAGTTGGGAAGCGGTGGTCTGCTGCGTCGATGGAGAGACGACCAAGCTGGTGATCGACGTCGCCGTCAGCGTCGGCAGCATGGAGAAGGTCGTCATGGAAGACGACATCGACGTCGTCGCCATCATCTGCCGCTGCTCGAGCGGCTCATGCGTCAGCAGCACTCCGCCGCGGGCTCCGCGCCGCCGCGAGCGGCCGCCGTCACGGCGCTTTCGGAAGAGCGAGAGCCGCTGGGAAACCGGCCCCCGTCGCAAACCACCCCATCGACGCCCCCCCCCCAAACCATTCAGATCGCGCCGCATGCCTGCCCCTCCATGACAAAGGCAGTGCACCTTCCAGGCACCACCCGATCGAGCCTTGACGAACCCCGCTGCGTAGTTTCCAGATCGTTGCAGGAAAGTCAAACTTTTTTGTAAGAATGCGCGCAGGCGCCTGAAAAAAAGGGACGGCTTCAAGCGACAGGGCAAGCGGTTGGGAGATCGGGCCGTGCTGGCGTCCGGGGAACGATGACCCCCTTTGAGCGGTTCTGTGAGGGTGGAAGCCTGTGACGACTGAGCCGCTAGGCGGGAGGCGAGCGTCTTTTCCCCAGGCTTTGTCTGGTGGAGGAAGAACTTCAACCATCGATGCTACGATTTCCGCCGGCTCACACCTCCCAGGAGTGCCGTCGATGCCCCGCTGCCTTGTTTTGCTTTTTAAGCTGGCCCTGCTTGTTCGGCTGGCCCCGCTCGTTCGCTTGGTTTGGCTTGCCTGCCTCGCGATTCCAATCGCACCGCTGGCCGCGGCCGAGGCCGAGCGGCTCCCCCTCTGGCACGGCGCAGCGCCGGTCGGGGCGCCGGGGAGCGCCGAGACTGAAGCCGCTGACGCGTTCATCACCGTTCATCTTCCCGCAGCGACGCCCGCGGGATCGTCGACCCCAGCGGTCGTCATCTGCCCCGGCGGCGGCTACGGTGGGCTCGTCACCGGTCCGGAAGGGCACGGCATCGCCGCTTGGCTCAATGCCCATGGCATCGCCGGGATCGTGCTCGAATACCGGCTCCCCGCCGGGCGGCCGTTTGTGCCCCTCGCCGACGCGTCGCGGGCGATCCGCACTGTCCGAGCCAAGGCCGCCGAGTGGCGGATCGATCCACGGAAGGTGGGGATCATTGGCTTCTCGGCCGGCGGCCACCTCGCCTCGACTGCCGCCACCCATTTCGACACGGGCGATGCCCAGGCCACCGACGCGATCTCGAAGCAGTCGTCGCGCCCCGACTTCGCGATCCTCGTCTATCCGGTCGTAACGCTTGGCGACGTCGGTCACTCGGGCTCCCGGACGAATCTCCTCGGTGAAACCCCGACGCCCGAGCTCCTCGACCTGTTTTCCAATGAAAAGCAGGTCACAAAGCAGACGCCGCCGACCTACCTTGCCCATGCGGTCGACGACGGGCCGGTGCCGATCGCCAATAGCCGGCTCTTTCACGAGGCCTGCAAGCGCGAAGGGGTGATCAGCCGGCTCCTCGAGCTTCCCTCCGGCGGCCACGGCCTCGATGGCTACAAGGGACCGAATTGGGACGCCTGGCAGAGCGGCGTCCTCGCCTGGCTTGCGTCGCTCGATCTCGCGCCGGCAGCGGCGGCGGCCGGGCCGCGCCGTGTCCTTGTCTGGGATGAGCAGCAGCCGGCGCAGAAGGAGGCCTACGACAACTTTCTCGGCAACGCGATCGCTGCCCATCTGGAGAAGCAGCCGGGGCTCGCGGTCCGGTCGGTGAAGCTCGACGACGCCGAGCAGGGGATCGGGGACCCGCTCCTCGACAACGCCGATGTCCTCGTCTGGTGGGGGCATGTTCGTCAGGCCGAGGTCAAGCCGGAGGCGGGGCGGAAAATCGTGGAGCGGATCCGCGATCGCGGCCTCGTCCTCGTCGCCCTCCACTCGGCCCACTGGGCCACCCCGTTCATCGAGGCGATGAACGAACGGGCCCGGGCTGACGTCCACCGCCGGTTTGCCAACGTGCCAAACGAGAAGCTCTCCATCCGCGAGGTGCCGGCGCAGCATTACAAGGTTCCCCCCCGCGACGGCCGGCTGACACCGGCCAGCGACGAGCGGCGCTTTCCCGATGGCCGCGTCGAGGTCACGCTCCACCTCCCCAACTGCTGCTTCCCCGCCTACCGCACCGACGGCAAGCCGAGCGTGCTCGAGGTTCTCGATCGGCGCCACCCGCTCGCCGCGGGGCTCCCCGAGTCGTTTTCGCTCCCGCGGACGGAGATGTATGACGAGCCGTTCCACGTGCCAAAGCCGGACGAGGTCGTCGTCGAGGAGCGATTTGAGGATGGATCGTGGTTTCGCAGTGTCATGGTCTGGAACCTCGGCCGCGGCAAGGTGATCTCCATTCGCCCGGGGCACGAGACGTTTCCGATCTTCCACGACGCGACGATGCTGCGGCTGGTCGAGAACGCCTGTCGGATTTCCGCCGGAGAGTGAGCATCTGACGCCTGACAACTCGAGCCCTCACCATCCCCATGCCTGCGACTCCCGCCGCCCGACTCCGCGTCCTCCTGGCCCGTCCCGGCCTCGTCCGGGCGCTGGTGCCGCACGATGCCTTCACGGCCCGCGTCGTCGAGCAGGCCGGCGCCGAGATGCTCTTTCTCGGCGGCTTTGGCGCCGCGGCGAGCGCTCACGGCCTTCCCGACCTCGGGCTGCTGTCGGCGGGCGAGATGGCCGAATGCGTGCGCCGGATCACGGGGCGGGTGTCGATCCCGCTGATTGCCGACGGTGACACAGGCCACGGCAACGGCTCGAGTGTCGCCTGGACCGTGCGGCAGTTCGAAAGGGCGGGGGCCGCGGGGATCCTCCTCGAGGATCAGCTCGAGCCGAAGCGCTGCGGGCACTTCGCCGGCAAGCAGGTCGTGCCGGTGTCCACGATGCTCGACCGGCTCCACGCCGCGCTCGATGCCCGCCGAGATCGCGACTTCGTGATCCTGGCGCGGACCGACGCCCGCGGCAGCGAGGGGCTCGACAGCGCGATCGATCGGGCGAATCGGTATGCCGAGACAGGGGTCGATCTGGGCTTTATCGAGGCGCCACAGTCGATCGAGGAGCTGATCCGCATTGCCCGCGAGGTGCCGCTCCCCCAACTGGCCAACATGCTTCCCGGCGGGGTGACGCCGCTGCTGCCGCTGGCTGAGCTCGAGCGGATCGGATTCAAGGTGGCGGTCGACCCGACCTCGACGCTGGCTCTCACCGGCTTCGCCGTCCGCGCGTTCGCCCAGGCCTGGCTCGGTGATGGCTTGCCAGTGGGCGATGCCGGGCGGCTGTCGTTTGACGAGATCAAGGCGGTCGTCGGCGTGGGGGAAGTGCAGGGCTGGGGGAGCGCGCCGGCTTGGCGGAGCCCGGCGGCGGTGGCGCATGCCCGCCTCCTCCTCGATTCGTTTGCCCGCATCGTGGGACGCGAGCTGCTGCCGCGCGGGGGCTCGGCTGAAGCGGAGGCCCGCAGGCTCCACGACGCTTCGGTCGTCGTCGTCTCGCACGGCACCGAGGTCGATCCGCTTCTCAACTATGGCAATGAAGCGGCCCTCAAGCTCTGGGAGATGCCCTGGGCGATGCTCGTCGGCACGCCATCGCGGCTCACCGCCGAGCCGGTTCATCGCGACGAGCGTGCCCGGCTCCTCGAGCGGACAACTCGACAGGGCTTTGTCGACGATTACGCCGGCGTGCGCATCTCCCGCAGTGGCAAGCGTTTCCGGATCGAACAAGCGATCGTCTGGAACGTTCTCGACGGAGAGGGGCGGATTCACGGCCAGGCCGCCACATTCGACCGCTGGACCCGCCTCCTGGCCGGGCCAGTTGGGTAAGCCGGGCCGACCCTGGGTAGACTGTCGTCATGGGTTTCCAGGGGATTTTTCACGTTGCGATCGTTGCCGCCCTGATGGGGATGATTGTCGGCGCGCGCTCGAGCCGGGCCGAAGATGCCCCCGTCCCTCCGGCTCCGCACCACCTCGAGCACTTTGAGCGGCATGTCCGGCCGATGCTCGTGGAGCAGTGCCAGGGGTGCCATGGCCCCGACAAGCAGTGGGCGGGCCTGCGGCTCGACTCGCTGGCTGCGGTGCTCTCCGGCGGCGATACCGGCCCGGCCCTCGTGCCCGGCCGCCCCGACCAGTCAGAGCTTTTTCGCCGCCTCCGCCATGCCGATGAGGAGGTGCGGATGCCGCCGCCGGAAGCGGGGGAGCGGCTCACCGAATCACAGATCAGTGCCGTCGAGGCCTGGATCATGGCCGGAGCCGCCTGGCCCGAGGCGCCGCTTACCGGGGCGGCGGGAATCGAAAAACAAAAAACCCATTGGGCCTTTCAGCCGCTCCCTCAAACGCCCCCGGGCGCGCTCGAACCGGCCTTCATCGATCGGCTCGTCGACACGAGGCTTGCCGGAGCGGGGCTCGCCCGCGCGCCCGAAGCCGATCGGCGCATGCTCATCCGCCGCGTCAGTTACGACCTGACCGGATTACCACCGGAGCCGGAAGCGGTGGCGGCGTTCGTTGCCGATCCCT
>SIAG01000228.1 GCA_009691925.1 Planctomycetaceae bacterium | reverse complement strand
TCTGGCAGCGACCATCGGGCGAGAGGACGCCGAGCTGGCTGAAGGCAACGGAGAAATCAGGCATCAAAATCGCGTTGACACCCCCGGCCAGCGCCATCCGGGCCTCGCCGCGGCGCAGCGCCTCGCAGGCCAGATGGACGGCGACGAGCGACGACGAGCAGGCCGTGTCGACGGCCACGCTGGGACCGCGGAGATCGAAGCAGTAGGAGATCCGATTGGCGGCGATGCTCGACGAGCCGCCGGTGTTGCTGTAGGCGTCGATAACACCCCGGTCGCGGAGGCTGAGCGTCGCCACGGCATGATCGAAGCTCGAGATCCCCACCATCACGGCCACCGGCTGGCCGGCGATACGGCGGAGGGGCATGCCGGCATCCTCGATCGCCCGGTAGGCCACCTCGAGGAGCATCCGCTGCTGTGGATCCATGCCGGCCGCCTCGCGCGGGGAGATCCCGAAGCAGTGCGGGTCGAAGTCGTCGATGCCCGCGACATAGCCCCCCCAGCGGCTGCAGATCTTCCCCGGCCTGGCCCGCCCGGCGACGAAGAACTTCGCCCGGCTCCAGCGGTCTTCGGGCGTCTCGACAACGGCATCGCGCCCCTCCTCGAGGAGCTGCCAGAAGGTAGGCCAGTCGTCAGCGCCGGGAAACCGGCAGCCGATGCCAACGATCGCCAGCGGCTCCTCACCCGGGGTATCGCCGCCGGCCCCGGCGGGAGAGCCGTGCCGCCCGTTCGCAGCGGAGGGATCGCGCGCCGCGCGTCCGTTGTTGTCGTGCTTCATGATCTCGTCGGGGGTCACGGCTGTTCGCGAAACGCCTCGGTGGGGAGCAGCCTGGCCGCGCGCCACGCCGGGAGCCAGGCGCCAAGCAGGCCGATCCCGAGGGCGATCAGAAAACCCCTGACAAGGATCGAGACATCGATGGCCGGCGCGAGGATCCCGGCCGCCGCCGGGGCCCGCGCCAGGAGCCCGGTGAAGACGATGGCGGCGAGGGCCCCGAGGAGCGCGGCGCAGACGGCCAGCGCGCACGACTCGAGCAGGATCATGGCGACGACCCGCCGCCGTGGCCACCCGATGGCGCGGAGGATGCCGATCTCTTTCGTCCGTTCGAGGACGCTGGTCATCATCGTGTTGAGCGTGCCGATCCCGCCGATCGCGATCGCCACGATCGACGTCATCCAGGCCATCGCCTCGGCGAGCTTCATGCGCGTGTCGGTCTGGACGAACTCCCCCGTCCCCAGGGCCAACAGCCGCGGGTCGAGGGCGTCGATCTGGGCCACCGCCGCGTCAAGCCCACTGGCGGCGAGCGGGCGCCGGAGCACGACGTTGACATACGTCACCTGCCCCGGTCGGTCGGCGATCCCCTGGAGCGTTGCCAGGGGCATGATCATCGAGCCGTTCTCCCACACACTCGGACTGTGAAACACGCCCGCCACCCGGTAGGCCTCGTCGAACAGCGTCAGCTCGCCGCCGGCCCGGACGCCCAAACGCGCGGCGAGATTGCTGCCGAGGAGGATCTCCCGCGCGAGACTGAAGCGCAGCGGCGCGGCGTTTTCCCCGGGGCCGGCAGCCGGGGCGAAATCGGCGAGGAGCCAAGAATCGGGGGCGATCCCCATCGTGGGGATGCCATACACCCCCTCCTTCTCCAGCGAGAGCGTGTCGAGGAGGACCCCCGCCGCCCGATCGACGGCCGGCAGGGTGGCGATTCGGGCCACGACCGCCGCGTCGACCGCACTGCTCAACCGGTCGGCCGAGCCCTGCCGGGAAACAACGACATCGACGGCATGCGCGTCGTAGACGTCGGCGAACGACTTCCGAAAGCCGTTGGCGATCCCGAGGAGCGAGACGATCGCCGCCATCGCCGTCGCTAGAGCGAGGAGGGTGAGCCCGGTGCGAAAGCGTCGCCGCGTGATGTTGCGGAGCACCAGGGACGGAAAACGCATGGGATGCAGCGCCGGGTGGGGGCAGCAGACGCCCGTGAGAACCAACCCTTCAATTAACCCTCGCCGTGGGGGCATTGCAAATCCCCGTGGAACGCCGCTCCGGCCGCGCGCCGGGGAGTTTTGATCCAAGCCCGCCAGACCCCGCAGCCGGTTCGGTCAGGGATAACTCTTTCCCCGGGCAGTCAGGGCTCCATCACTGGCTTCGTCTCCCCGCCGCATCCGCCGCAGACCGCGGTCGTGTCGACCGCCGCCGGGAGGGATCGATCAGGCCCCCGAAACCGGAGGAACGGCGGCGTCCTTGATCGCCTGTCGCAGCAGCCTGTCATGGCTGGTCTGCATGCATTGCGGGTGCGTGCCGCTCCGCGAATAGGTGGCCATTCCGCAGACCGGACAGCGCGGCCGCGGTGCAGCGCCGGCGAGTTGGGGGGGGACAGGCTTCTTGTGGGACATGGGAGCCCTCCAGGGAAATGGTGCGAGAGTCACGAAGCAACGACTACCCTAGCGCCCTGGCTGACCGCCGAAAAATTATTCATAACTAACCCGACTGTGCGGCGGCCGGGGGAATCAATCCGTAGAGATCACCGCCGGAAAAGCCTCTGGCTCCAGGATGACCGTCGCCGCCCCGAGCGCCTCTCCGCCATCAAACGCCGGCCAGGGGACGGCCGAGAAGACCGTCCCCTGGCAGGCTTAACCCTTGTCGATGGCTTAACGGCGGCCGCCGAACCCACCCCCGCCCCCACCCGGACGCTCTTCGCGCGGCCGAGCCTCGTTGACGACGAGCCGGCGGCCGTCGACATCGCGGTCGTGCATCGCAGAAATTGCGGCCTGGGCGGCCTGATCGTCAGCCATCTCGACGAAGCCGAAGCCCTTGCTTCCGCCGGTCTCACGATCCATCACCACCTGGGCCGAGCGGACAGCGCCGTATTCGGCAAATAGGCTCTCCAGGGAGGCGTTGGTGACCTTGTAGTTAAGGTTGCCAACGTACAGTTTCTTCGCCATGCAAAAAGGCTCCAAATGCTCGAGTATCGTCCCGGCAGCCCGAGAAAAGTTTCGGGCCGCGACCGTCATTGGCCAACATGGTGGCCCACCAAGCCGGGATGGCGAGAACTCAAGGCACCGGGCCTGCCGGTTTCAAAACCGGCGCGTGACGTTTTTTCAAGACGCTACGAGCCGGCGAACCGGAGGGACACGGCCCCCAACAGGGGAACTGCATTCCAGATTCACAGATCATACACCGAAACCGCTCCGGCCGCCCAGTTTGGGCGAAACTTCGCTCGAGGGGCCGCCAAAAGCCCTGCGACGGCCGCGCTCCCGGCAGCGTTCTCCCGACCCCAGAAAGACGATGCCTTGGGGGGGGCGGTCTCACGTGGGCTGAATCCGTTGGTTGCCCCAGCGGCCGGATCGGGCAGCGATAGCTCGATCCGCGGAAAGTCGCGGCGGGGTCAAATCGCTCCCTATCCGGGTCCGGTGCCGATGTGGGACTGTCGGCTGGAGCCGGCTGTTCCCTGGCTGATCCCGGCGATCTGCCCCCGGGGCGGGCGGTCAACTGTTCCGATTCGTCTCCGGCTTCTTGCCCTTGCGGGAAGCGAGGTAGCGGTCGGTGAAGTCGATGTTGATTTCACACCACAGCGGGTTGTGGTCGGACATCTGATAGGTCCGCCACGTCTCGAACTCCTTCTTGGTCTTCCCGTACGCCGCGTGCTCACCGTCCTGGTAGACGTGATCAAAGACCCGGAACACGCCCCCTTCCGCCGCCTCGAGTTGATGCGAGACATCGGGGGCGATGAACAGCAGCCGATCGAAGGGCTTTGTCCCCTTCGTGTTCGTCGTCATCCCCCGGAGCTTGCGCGGACAGGTGAACCCGGACTTCGCGAGCTGCTTCGCCGTGGCGTCGTCGTCGCTGAAAATGTTGAAGTCCCCAAGGAGAATCGCGTTGGGGGCCCAGCGATCCTGCTGCGACATCCGCGCCTTCAGTCGGGTCGCCGTCTGCAGGGCATCCTCGGCCCGCTGCTGGTTGTCGGGGGAAGAATCGCCGTAATAGGCGTGCATCGTACAGATCGTGAACTTGAACCACCCGGCGCTAAAGCCGGCGAAGTACGGCGATCGCGACGTCCCCCTGGCAGCGCGGTGCGCCCCCGCCCGACCGCGCCCCGCGACGAGGGCCCCGGGCGTCTCGAGCTCTCCGGCGAGCCCGCCGAAGGAGAGTTTCCGGCTGTCGTAGAGGAAGGCCATCCGCTCCCCGTTCCCCGCCGCCCCCAGACAGACATCGGAGACAAGGTATTTCCACCAGCCGCCGAGCGTGCGGATGAGCTCGTCGAGCGCCCACAGGTCGGTCTTCACCTCCTGGATGGCGACGATGTCGAACTTCGAGATCACCTGGGCGAGATAGAAGTGCGACTCGTCGACCCGGGCGTTCTTGCCGCTGCCGCCGAACTGCCGCAGATTCCAGGAGGCGAGGAGGAGCGTCCGGTTCATCGTCCGCAGCGGGATCTGTTCGTGGAGCGCCGCCCGGAGCCGGAGGCAGCCGTCGATGGTCCGTTGGCCGGCCGCGGTCGTGCCGTCGATCGCCTGATAAAAGGGCATGGGGAGTCGCTTTTCCTCGCTGGGGATGAGCCTTGGGAATCAAGGGTTCGAATCGGTCACCGAGGGGGCACGTTCGCGGGGCAGCCGTCAGCCATTCGCCCGCCGCCGCGAATGGTGCGCCGGCGCCGTTCCCCCATCAGCCCCGGGGGCGGACGGCGTCCGAAGAGACAAGCAGGACCGTTTTACCCCGCCGCTCTCCGCAGCCCCCAACCGAATTTTCTCGACCCACGCGCCCGCCACTGACGACGCTTTTATCTACGGCATCCGGGTGAACGCCACCTTCTGATTCGGGCCGGAATCGGGGGCGATCTGCTACGCTTCGGCTCTTGGGCTCCCTTCGCCACGTGTCCAAGAGTTTTCATGTCCCCCGCCCCGAGAGGAGCCACCATGCAACTCACGATCATCGTCGGTAGTCACCGCAACGAAAGCCAGTCGAGCCGGGTCGGCGCGTACATCGCCGACGACCTCGCCCGCATCGATTCTTCCGTGACCATCGAGACGATCGATCTGGCAGGCAATCCGCTGCCGCTGTGGGACGAAAGCCTGTGGCAGGGGGAGAGCGAACTTGCCGCGCTCTGGAAGCCCTTCCGCGACACGATGCGCCGGTCCGAAGGCTTTGTCATCATCGCGCCCGAATGGGCCGGGATGGTGCCCCCGGCCCTCAAGAACCTGCTCCTGTTTGCCGGTCCGAAGGAAGTCGGCCACAAGCCGGCGCTGATCGTGGCCGTCTCGGCGTCGCGCGGGGGGAGCTATCCGGTCAACGAGCTGCGGACCAGCGGCTATAAAAACAGCCGGCTGGTCTACATTCCGGAGCACGTCCTGATCCACGATGTCAACGACGTGCTCGTCGGCGCCACGCCGGCGAGCGATCGCGACGCCTGGCTCCGCCGCCGGATCGAGTTTGCCGAGCGGATCCTGCTGGAATACGCCAAGGCCCTCGCCCCGATTCGCAGCAGCGGCCTGACGGAGAACGCTGAGTTTCCCTACGGCATGTGAGCGGAGCACCGGCCCAAGCACGGACATCCACCGCAAGGCACGGCCATCCCTCGGGCGCACCGCCATTCACCGGGAGCACTTCCATGAGCAAGTCGCGCCGCAAGCAGAGCCGCCGTCGGCCGAAGTCACGGGCCAGGATCGATGCTGAGGCGACGTACGTCTGCGACTCCTGCGGCGAGGAGATCATCGTGCCGATCGACATCTCGGCCGGAGCCCATCAGGCCTATGTCGAGGACTGCCCGGTCTGCTGCCATCCGATGACGTTGCGAGTCGAAATCGACCCTGACGGCGAAGCCCGGGTCGAGGGGGAGCACGAATAGACCGTGTGCTTGCGGTTATTGAGGCGTGCCGGACGCCGCATCCAAACGTTGGCTGTTTTCCACGGCCTGACATCGCGAATCCTGGCACTTGGGCCTCGGAACGCGGCAGCGGGCCATTTCAGCTCCTGGTGACGATTCCGCTTGGCTGCCTGTGGTATCCTTTCGCCTCGAAACCGCGGCCGCCAGCGCGGCTCGACCCGACCCAGACCACCAACGGCCAGCATCCCATGAAAGACCCCACCGTCCGCGGCGTCGTCCACCTCATCGAGGAGACCAAGTCCTTCGGCCAGAAGGGCTTCCGCAAGCGTCTGGTCGTGCTCGAGCAGTCGAAGGGCGCGTTCACGAACTTCATCCCCGTCGAGTTCATCAAGGATAGCTGCGACGCGGTAGACGATCTCTCCGAGGGAGAGGAGATCGAAGTCACCTACCGCTTGAGCGGCCGCCGCTGGCAGCGCGACGCCAGCAGCGAGGTCAAGTTTTTCTTGAGTGCCGAGGGGATGTCGTTCAAGAAGGTGTCGGGGAGCGGGCGGGCCAGTGAGGGCCCGGATGACGCCATCGACGTCCACGACGACTATTCGCAAGCCGGCAACGACGACGTCCCGTTCTGAGTCGCGGTTTTTTGTTTTCCGGGAAGGCTTGAAACGTCTTCGCTTGAGATCGCTTCGCAGCCCGGCGCGGCACGTGCGTCAGCGGCGCCTCTGAGGCCCGCGCGTCGCGACTTGGCGGATGGCCTCCACCTGACACTCCATCTCCGATGCCGGCCGGTGGGCTTTTCGGGTTCCCTGCCGTGCCGCATGGATCGCGACGAGGGCGGCGTCGGCGTCGGCCCCGCCGCGCCACGTGAACGAGCCCCACCACCGTTCCCGTCCGCCCGACGCCACCCCAGCAGTGCACATAGACCGGCCGGCCGGCGGCCAACTCCGCGTCGATGTCGGCCAGGATCGCGTCGTAGCCTTCCGGGCTTACTCGCCGTGCGGCACGAGG
>SIAG01000227.1 GCA_009691925.1 Planctomycetaceae bacterium | reverse complement strand
TCAAGAACATCAATATCGCCTTCTATCCGGGGGCGAAGATCGGCCTCCTCGGCCGCAACGGCTCCGGAAAGAGCACGCTCATGAAGATCATGGCGGGCATCGACCGGGAGTACGAAGGGGAAACCCGCCTCGCCGACGGCTACACGGCCGGCTATCTGGAGCAGGAGCCGAGGCTCGACCCGACGAAGTCGGTGTTTGAGAACGTCATGGAGGCCGTCGCCCCGACGCGGGCCATCCTCATCCGGTTCGAGGCAATCAACGCCCGTCTGGGGGAGCCGATGGAGCCGGAAGAGATGGAAAAATTGCTCTCGGAGCAGGCCACCGTCCAAGACCAGATCGAGGCCCGCGGGGCCTGGGATCTCGACCGGCGGGTGGAGATCGCGATGGACGCGATGAATCTCCCGCCCGGTGATTGGGAGGTGACCAACCTCTCCGGCGGCGAGCGGCGGCGCGTGGCGCTGTGCAAGCTCCTCCTCGAACGCCCCGACATGCTCCTTCTCGACGAACCAACGAACCATCTCGACGCCGAGAGCGTCAACTGGCTCGAGAAGCACCTCGCGGAATATGCCGGTACCGTCGTGGCCGTGACCCACGACCGCTACTTCCTCGACAACGTCGCGAAATGGATCCTCGAGGTCGACCACGGGCGGGGAATCCCCTTCGAGGGGAATTATTCGTCGTGGCTGTTTCAGAAGAAGGCCCGCCTGGAGCTCGAGGAGAAGCAAGCCAGCGTCCGGCAGAAAACGCTCGACAAGGAGCTGGAGTGGATCCGGATGTCGCCGAAGGCACGGCAGGCCAAGAGCAAGGCCCGGGTCTCGTCCTACGAGAAGCTGGCCGCCGAACAGGCCTCCACCCGCGACTCCGAGGTGGAGATCTTCATCCCGGCCAGCCGTCCGCTCGGCGATCTGGTCATCGAGGGGGAGGGACTCTCCAAGGCCTTCGGCGACAAGGTGCTGTTTGAAAACCTCTCCTTCCGCCTCCCCCCCGGGGGGATCGTCGGCATCATCGGGCCCAACGGCGCCGGCAAGACGACGCTCTTCCGGATGCTCGTCGGCCAAGAGAAGCCCGATTCCGGCATCCTCCGCATCGGGGCCACCGTCGACATCGGCTACGTCGACCAGAGCCGCGATGCCCTCGATCCCACCAAGACGGTGTTCCAGGAGATCTCCGGCGGGCATGACACGATTGAGCTCGGCAAGCGGACGGTCAATGCGCGGAGCTACGTCGCCAAGTTCAACTTCCAGGGGCCTGACCAGCAGAAGAAGGTCGGGACGCTCTCCGGCGGCGAACGCAATCGCGTCCATCTCGCGAAGCTTCTCCGGGGTGGCGCCAACCTCCTCCTCCTCGACGAACCGACCAACGACCTCGACATCGATACGCTCCGTTCCCTCGAGGAGGGGATCACGAGCTTCGCAGGCTCGGTCGTGGTCATCACCCACGATCGGTGGTTCCTCGATCGCCTCGCCACCCACATCATCGCCTTCGAAGGGGACGGCTACGTCCACGTCTGCGAGGGGAACTTCGAGGCCTACGAGGTCAACCGGCGCGAGCGCCAGGGGATGGGGGCCGATGAGCCGCACCGCTTCCGCTACAAGAAGCTCCAACACTGATTGGCGGCGGGCGGAGGTGCCCTCGTCGGAGACTCGAGGTCAGGAGTCAGGAGTCAGCGGGCGCGAGGCGGCGCCGGAGCGCAATTCTCGCGGGAGCGGGAAGTAGACATCCTCCTCGCGGATCGACCGCTCCTCCACGGTCGCCCCGTAGCGATCCTGCAGCCAAGCCACGCAGTCCTGCACGACGCTCTCCGGGGCGCTCGCCCCGGCGGTGATCACCACCGTCTCGTCGCCGCGGAACCACGCCGGGTCGATTTCGCTCACGCCGTCGATGAGATGGGAGGGGATGCCCCGTTCGCGGGAGAGCTCGGCCAGCCGCTGGCTGTTGGAGCTGTTTTGGCTCCCGAGCACGATCACGACATCGGCGCTGTCGGCGAGCACGCGGACCGCCTCCTGGCGGTTCTGGGTCGCGTAGCAGATGTCGTCCTTCGGGGGGCCAACGATGTGGGGAAACCGAGCTTTCAGGCGGATGATGATCCGCGAAGCGTCGTCGACCGAGAGGGTCGTCTGCGTCAGATAGGCGAGACGATCCTCCGGGCCGAAGGGGAGACGGTCGACCTCCTCCGGCGAATCGACGAGCGTGAAGGCCTCCGGGGCCTGCCCCATCGTGCCGATCACCTCGTCATGCCCCTCGTGGCCGATGAGCACGATCTGGTGGCCGCTCTTGGCGTACTTGATCGCCTCGAGGTGAACCTTCGTCACCAGTGGGCAGGTGGCATCGATCGCCAGGAGGCGGCGCTCGGCGGCAACCCGCCTGACCTCCGGGGCGACACCATGGGCGGAAAACAGGAGCACCGCTCCTTCGGGGATGTCCTCGACCCGGTCGACGAATACGGCCCCCTCGCGCTCGAACCGCTCGACGACATGCTTGTTGTGGACGATTTCGTGGTAGACGTAAATTGGGGTGCCATGAATCCGGATCGCCGTCTCGAGCGTTTCGATCGCCATGTTGACGCCGGCACAGAAACCGCGGGGGCCGGCAAGGAGGATGTTCATCGTGCGTTCCAGGCTGGAATTGGCGGGAGCGGGGGCGATCAGGACGGGAAGAGGATATCCTAGCTTTCCGCTGGCAAAGCCATCCATGGCTTTTGTTCCCGCCGTGCATCTAAAAAAAAGCCGTCCGCCCCATGGTCCGCCCCACCATCCAGCCGACGATTGCCGTCCGGAACGCCGATCCCGACTCTCGCGATACCACCCCGTGGGCCCTCCATGAGTTGCCGCCCGACCTCAATCTGGCCGCCGCCGAGGCTTGGTGCCGGCGGGTCGCGGAGAGTCACTACGAGAACTTCACCGTGGCCAGTCGGATCGTTCCGTCCCGGCTCCGTCAGGATCTCGCCAACGTCTACGCCTACGCCCGGTGGAGCGACGACCTCGCCGACGAGGCGGCCTCGCCGGCCGCAGCGGGAGAAGCGCTGCAGGGGTGGCGGCGGCGGCTCGAGTCCTGCTTCGCAGGCCGCCCCGATCATCCGGTGTTTGTGGCGCTGGCCGACACGGTGCGCCGCACCGCGGTGGGGATCGAGCCTTTCGCCCACCTCCTCGACGCCTTCGACGAGGACCAGCGGTTCGATGCCGCTGCGATCACCGTCAGGTATGAGACGCGCGACGAACTGGTCGCCTACTGTCGGCGCTCCGCCGATCCGGTCGGCCGCATCGTCCTCGCGCTCGACGGCTGTCGGGATCCGGAGTTGGTGGCGATGTCGGATCGGATCTGCACGGGGCTGCAATTGGTGAACTTCTGGCAGGATGTCTGCCGCGATCGGCGCGCTGGCCGGGTCTACCTGCCGGCCGAGGATCTCCGCCGTCACGGTGTCGCCGAGTCGTGCCTCGACGAGCCTGCTGGCCCCCCGCCCTTCAGGGCCCTGATCCGTGACGAGGTCGACTGGGCCCGGAGCCTGTTCGATGCCGGCGCCCCGCTGGCCCGCCTGGCACCACGGAGCCTGCGCGGGGCAATTGGGATGTTTCTCGCCGGGGGACGTGCCGTGGCCGATGCAATCGAGACCATCGGCTTCGACACCCTCCGTACCCGCCCGTCGCTGGGCCGATGGCAGAAGGCCCGCCTGGCGGCCCGGGCGGCGGGCGCCGTCGCCGGTGGGGCCCTCGCCGACGCGTTCCGGGGGAAGCGATGAACGGGCTTGCCGCTGATCACGACGCCTGCGCCGCGCTCCTGAGACGAAGCAACTCGAGCTTCAGCTTGCCGATTCGTCTGCTCCCCGCGGAGAAACGCCGTGGCACCACGGCGCTCTACGCCTTCTGCCGCCGCGCGGATGACATCGTCGACGGCGGCTCGGGGGAGCGGGTCGATCCCCAGGCTGCGGAAGCGGCCCTCGATGCCTTCGCCGCCGATCTCGAAGGGGCCTTGCGGGGGGGCGATTCGGCCGACCCGGTGATCCGTGCGCTCGTCGACACCGTCCGCCGTTACGGCATTCCCCCCGACTACCTCCGGGGCGTGCTCGACGGCGTGCGGATGGATCTCCATCCTCTGGAGATTCCCGATGTCGAGGCGCTCGAGCGCTACTGCGGCCGCGTCGCCAGCGCCGTCGGTCTGGCGGCGATCCACATCTGGGGATTCCGTTCGTCGGAGGCGATCCCCGCCGCTCACGCCTGCGGATTGGCTTTCCAACTGACGAACATCCTCCGCGATATCCCGGAGGATCTCGACCGCGGCAGGCTCTATCTGCCTGCCGCGGATCTGGCCGCTGCCGGATGCAGCCGCGCCGACCTCCGTCGTCCGGATGTGACCGATGCCCTCCATCGACTCGCGGAGATCGAGGTGGCCAGGGCCGATGGCTATTACCGGTGCGCCCGGGCCCTCGACGGACTCCTCTCCACCGACGGGCGGATCGTCTTCCGGGCGATGTATGGGGCCTACCGGACCATCTTCCATGCTGTGCGACAAAGCGGCGCTGGGATTTTTTCCTTGCGTGTCAGCCCACCGAAAATGCTCCTGGCGGGGGCGGCCTTGGTATCGGTTGCCACCGGCCCCCGGGGGATCAGTGACTCATGGTGAACGCTCCCACCCCGCCTCATGTCGTCGTCGTCGGTGCGGGCTTGGCCGGCCTAGCGGCTGCCGCGGCGCTCGTCGAGGGGGGCTGTCGGGTGACGGTGCTCGAGGCGCGGCGGCGGGTCGGCGGCCGCGCCGCCTCGTTCGATGATCCCGTCGGTGGCGGGCTCGTCGACGCCTGCCAGCATGTCGCCATGGGGTGCTGCACGAACTTCCTCGATCTCGCCCGTCGGGCGGGGTTTGCGGAGAGCCTGCGGCACGACCGGACTCTGTGGTTCATCTCGCCGGAGGGGGATCGCTCGGCATGCACCCCATGGTCGAGCCTGCCGGCGCCGCTCCACCTCGCTCCGCTCCTGTTCGGGATGCGGCACTTCTCCTGGTGGGAGCGTGCCCGGCTCGGCCTCGGAATGCTCCGCCTCGCCCGCGCTCGTGGTGCGGCGCTGGATGACACCGCGGCGGCGTGGCTCGAGCGGATCGGCCAGCCGGAGCGGGTCATTCGGCTCTTCTGGCAACCGGTCCTGGAAAGTGCCCTCGGCGAATCGATCGATCTGGTCAGCGTGTCGGCGGCACGGAAGGTGGCTGTCGACGGGTTTCTCGCCCACCCTCAAGCCGCCGATCTCCATGTTCCCGTGGAGCCGCTGGGCGTTCTCTTCGGTGAGCGATTGCTCGACTGGTTGCGGGAGAGCGGCGTCCGGATCGAGACAGGCATGCCCGCCCTGGGCATCGAGCGCGACGGAGGCGAAGTCCGTGGTGTCTGCATCCCGGGCGGTGTGTTGGCCTGCGAGGGTGTCGTCGTCGCCGTCCCGTGGCGGGCCGCAGCGCGACTGGTGCCGGAGTTGGTTCCGCAGGCCGAGGAACGACTCGCGGCGTCGCCGATCACGGCCGTTCATCTGTGGTTCGACCGGCAAGCCATCGATCTACCCCATGCCGTGCTCGTGGGGCGCGTGTCGCAGTGGGTGTTTCGGTCCGAGGCCGCTGAAGGCGCGCCCGGGCTGGGCTACTGCCAGGTCGTGATTAGCGCTTCGCGAGGCCTGCTCGGGGGTGATCGCGATCGACTCGTGGCCACGGTCGTGAACGAGCTCCGGGCGGTGTTTCCGGGAGCGCGGACCGCAACGCTCCTCGGCAGCCGGGTGGTGACCGATCCGACCGCCGTCCTCTCGGTGCGCCCCGGCGTCGATGCCGTCCGCCCCGGGGCCGCCACCAGCATCAGGAATATGGCGTTGGCGGGGGATTGGACCGCCACGGGGTGGCCATCGACGATGGAAGGGGCCGTGCGGAGTGGTCGAATCGCGGCGGCGACGCTGCTGCCGGTGGTCTTGCCGGAGGGACTTCGCCGCCAGGACCGCGGGCTTTCCCCCGATTTGCCCCGCGGCCTGCTGGCCCGATTGCTGTTCGGGGCCTGATCGGCGCATGAGCGGCCTTGTCCGAGCCGCGCCGCCCTTCGATCATTCTTCCGGGAGGGCGGCGACGAGGCGTTCGAGCGCCGCGGCGAGGGTCCGACCATCGACAACGGCGTGCTCCCACAGCCGCCACAGGGTCCCGGCGGCGGCGGGCTTGCGGCCGATCGCGGCCAGGGCGGCCCCGGCGCGGCGGAAGGCCGACTGGGGGGTCACGAGCCGGGCGATGTCGGCAGGAAGTTCATCCCCCGCCGCGTCCGACACAATTCGCACCGAGGCACAGGGGGTCGTTGTCGCGGCGGCGGCCGCGGCCACGGCGTGGGTCTCCATGTCGACGATGGCAGCGCCGGTGGCAGCGCGGAGGTCGCGCTTCGCCGCGGTCGTGGCCACGATCGAGTCGACGGTAGCGATGTCCACGTCGGTCGAGGCGGCCGGAAGCAGCGCGGCGAACCGAGCAAGAGGAAATCGTGGAGCACCCCCGCGCACCGTGCCGGTGGCGAGCACCACAGCCCCCCGGGCGAGCGCCGGGTCGAGGCCCCCTGCGAATCCAGCGCTGACCAAGAGTGCGGGGGCGTGCCCCTCAAGGAGCACCGTGGCGGCCCGGCCGGCAGCGGCAATCCCGGCGCCCGACACGACCCAGGCCACCCGTCGTCCGGCGATCGTCCCCTCATGAAACGACAGCACCGGGCCGCGGAGGGTCGTCGCGTCGCGAACGCGCGCGGCGAATGGATCGGCCTCGATCTCGAGGGCAAAGATGAAGCCGGCGGCACAGCGTTGCGGGGGTAATCGAGTCATGACACCTATCCGGGACGGGAATCAGAAATCGAAGGCGAGCCGACTCCCGAAGCCGTGGATCG
>SIAG01000226.1 GCA_009691925.1 Planctomycetaceae bacterium | reverse complement strand
CGGATTCGAGGGGGATCGACGCCATCCCCGCGGGGCTGGCCGCAAATCCGGGTCCGGGCGCGGGGTGAACGAGGAGGGCCGCGGGGTGCCCTCCGCCGGCCCAGCGCAGCCTGCGGCGGCGACGGTCGTGGACCCCATACCAGATTGTGAAGAACATGTCGTTGTGCCGCTCCATCGGAAAGGCTCGGTTCAGCGCCGTGAGGACGGCCGCCGGATCCCGGAAATCAGTGTTTGGCAGCGCCTCACCGCGGATGGCGTTGAGGGCCGACACGCTCAACAGCGCGGCGCCGACGCCGTGGCCGCAAACATCGAGCAGGTAGATGGCGACCTGGTCGTCGTCGAGGCGGTGATAGCCGAAGGCGTCGCCCCCCAGATCCGCCGACGGGATGAACCGCCAATCGGCGCGGATCCCCGCCATCTCTCCCGGTGGGGGAAGGAGCGAGCGGACATATTGGGCAGCGCTGGCGAGGTCGTCGGCGAGCATCTCGCGGCTGACGCGGAGCTCCGCAAACGCCAGGTTTCGCTCGAGGAGGGCGACGTACCCGCGCGAATGATAACGGACGCGCGCCACCAGCTCGATCCGGTCGGGCAGCTTGACGAGGTAGTCGTTGGCCCCGAGGGCGAACGCCTCGGCCTTGACAGCCGGCTCCTCCTTGGTTGATAGGACGATGATGGGGAGATCCTGAAAGCGTTCGTCGGCGCGGATCCGGCGAAGCACCTCCAGGCCGTCGACGTCGGGCATCACGAGGTCGAGGAGGACGACCGTCGGACCGATCTCGGCCGCCATGGTCAATGCCGACGCGGGCTCCCGGCAATAGTGGAAGTCGAGCGAGTCCTCACCGGCGAGCATCCGCCGGACCGCCTCGCCGATGATCGGTTGGTCGTCCACGAGGAGCACCACGCCGCGGCGCGGGGCGGTCGCCAGGAGAGGGGCGGAGCGACGCTGAAAAACGGGGAGATTCATCACGGCGATGATTCGCTTGACGCTGGCGGTGGGGGGGCGGGCGACGCCCATGTTCGGGCCACAGAAAGACTACCAAAAGCGCCGCCGTTTCTACGGCGCTCCACCAGCCCATCCCGGCAGGGATCTGCAGTCCGCGCGGGGGGGCACCGGAGAGCCAAACGGTCTGCTATGATCATCTTGTTGCGATCGGGCTGGTATCGATCCCGGCAGGTCTCCCCGGTGTCAAAAGCCCATTGGCCGCTAGCGGGCCACACCGGTGCTGCAGGAGCTGCCCCCTTTGTCGCCCTCGACCCATGCGATTGTATCGCTCTTGGTCGTCCTCCAGCTCGCGGCCCCGGCGGCCACGCTCGTGCTCGTCGGCCTGCCAGCCCTGCTCGACCGGCCGCTGGGGGAGCAGACCACCACGCGGCTGGTGGGGGGGGCGTTCACCCTCGCCTTCCTCGCCGGTCTGGTGACGCTGGCGGTGCTTGCGTCGCGCGGCTTCGCCCCCGAGCAGGTGCATCTGGGCACCTGGTTCTCGGTCGGGCACCACGACGCCACCATCGATCTGGTGGCCGACGGGCTGTCTGTGCCCTACGTCTGCTTCTCCACCGGGCTCTGTGCGCTCGTCAACGCCTTCGCCGGCAAATACCTCCATCGCGAGCCCGGGTTCACCCGGTTCTTCGTCCTCCTGACGCTGTTCGGCACCGGCATGAATCTGATGGTGCTCGCCGGGAGCATCGACGTCCTGTTTGCGGGGTGGGAGTTCCTCGGTATCTCTTCGACGATGCTCATCGGCTTCTTCCACGAGCGCACCAACGCCCTCAAGGCTGCGCTGCGGGCGTTCACGACCTACCGGATCTGCGATGTCGGCCTCCTCGCCGCCGGCGTGATGATTCATCGAGCCGTCGGCTCGGGGGATTTCGAACGGCTCTTCGGAGGAGTCTGGCCGAACGCCGTCTGTCTGGTGTCGCCCGGGAATGCCACGCTCGTGTCGCTGCTGCTGGTGTTCGCGGCCATGGGAAAGAGCGCCCAGGTGCCGTTCTCGAACTGGCTGCCGCGGGCCATGGAGGGGCCGACCCCATCGAGCGCCATCTTCTACGGGGCCCTATCGATTCACGCCGGTGCCTACGTCCTCCTCCGCTGCGAGGCGCTCCTTGACGCGGCGCCGGTCGCGCGGGTGGCGCTGGTCTTCATTGGCGGCTTCACCGCCATCCACGCGGCGCTGGTCGGTCGCGTCCAGACCGATCTCAAGAGCATGCTCGCCTATGCCTCGATGACCCAGGCGGGGATCATCTTCGTCGAGATCGGCCTCGGCTTCCGCGTCGTCGCCCTCGTCCACATCGTCAGCCACGCGATTCTCCGCAGCCTCCAGATCCTCCGCTCCCCGTCGGCGCTCCACGACCGGCACGAGCTCGAGGCGGCCCTCGGTGGCCATCCCGGGGCCGCCTCCTGGTCGGTCGTCAAGCTTTTCCCGGAGAAGACGCAAGCCTGGCTCTACCGGGTGGCGCTCGACCGCGGCTTCGAGGAGATGGCCGTGGCGCGGTTCGTCGTCGGCCCGGTGCGGCGGCTCCTCGAACGGCTCGAGGAGGCCGAGACGGCGTGGATCGATTGGTTGGGAACACCCGCGGCCGACCGGGAGCGCGACCGCGCCGGGCGGCGGCAGCAGGGGAGGCCGCGGTGACGCTCGACGACCATCAGATTCCGCTGGTGGCGGCGCTGACGGCCGCGATCGCGGCGCCGCTGGCGGCCGCGCTCCACATCAGCCGCGGCGGAAGCCAGGCGGGCCCGCGGACGGCGGCGATCGTGAGCCTGCTGGTGTCGTTGGTCGCCAGCCTGACGATCACCCGTTTCTGGATGAGCGGCCCGGAGGTCACGCTCGAGTTGGGGCAGCGGCTCGGCGGCGGCTACCTCGTCCATGTCGACGGGCTGACCGCCGTCCTCCTCCCTTTCGTGGGCCTAGTGGAACTGGCGATCGTGATGGTCGCCCCGAAGCGGTTCCTCGACGGCCCGGCGACGGTGCGGATCCTTCTCGGCGCCGCCACGACGCTCGCCCTCTTCGCCACGTCTCATCCGCTGGTCCTGATCGTCGCCTGGGTGGCGACGGCGCTCCCCACCTGGTCGAGCACGCGGGCGACGCCGGGCGGGCAGATCGCGGCGCGGGTCTACGCGATCGTCATGACGACGGCCGTTGCCTCCATGACCGTCGGCACGCTGATGATGATCGCCGACCCGCCGTGGGAGGCTGGGAGAGGAGCCGTCGGCGCCTCCGGCGGCTGGCTGGTCGCGCTGGCGGTGCTCGTCCGGAAGGGGATCGTGGCGTTCCACTCCTGGTATCCGGCGCTGTTCCGCGGCGCGCCGATGTCGACGGCACTGGCCGCCACGGTTCCCCAGATCGCCTCCTACACCGCGGTGCGGCTGTTCTTCGGCCATGCCGACCATGGCGACGGTGTGGGGGCAGAGCTGATTGTCCTCTCGCAGCTGGCGCTGCTGACGGCCACCTACGGCGCGGCGCTGGCACTGGTGCAGCGCGATCTGCGCGGGCTGATCGGAACCCTGGCGATGAGCCAGTCGGCGCTCGTCCTGGCGGGCCTGGCCGGCAAGCTACCGATGGAGCTCAACGGCGCTTTTTGCACCTGGATTTCCAGCGGGCTGGCGCTGACGGGGCTGGGGCTTGTCGGCTGGGCCCTCGAGAGCCGGGCCGGGCCGCTGTCGCTGGAAACACCGCAGGGCCGCTGCGCCGACGCTCCGCTCCTGGCAGCCTTCTTCCTCCTCTTCGGGCTCTCGGCCATCGGCCTGCCCGGGACGCTGTCGTTCGTGGCCGACGATCTCCTCGTGTCGGGGAGCCTCGACGAGCAGCTCCACGCCGGGTTGCTCGTGATCGCGGCGACGGTTCTCTCGGCGATCGCGGTGATGCGCGGCTGGCTGATGGTCTTCGGCGGGCCGGCAAATGTCGACGGACCGCGGCACCACCTCCTCCCCCGCGAACGGATCGCGCTATCGGCGCTGTTTGCCACGATCGTCCTCCTCGGGCTCTGGCCGGCCCCGCTGGTGCGGGAATTGGAGCGGGCCGGGAGCGAGCTCCTCGGCGTGCCGGTTGAGGCACCCCCGCCGGCGGGTCAGGGCGCCGACTATGGTCGCGGCGCGGCCGGTCCGCCGGGGGCCCCCTCTGCAGAAACGCCCTAAATTGATCGCCCGGACAGCAAACGCCCCGAGCCAGGAGTTGCGATCAGGCGGGGGGACGGGGTTGTGCCGGCGATGCGTGTCGGGGTGAAATGGGTCATTCCCCTGCGGCCTCGTTTTTCTCGCAATGCGGAGCACTCATGGCAGAGCGTTCGACCAACCCACGCAGCAGCGACGACGAGAGCGATCTCGGCGCTGACATCGAAGGCCTCGGCGTCTTCTATCTCGGCCGCCGGGTCGATCCCGATGCCGGCAAGCCCGGCCGCGAGCCGCTCCTCCTCGACGCGCGGCGGCTGACGACGCACGCTGTCTGTGTCGGCATGACTGGCAGCGGCAAGACTGGGCTCCTCATCAGCCTCATCGAAGAAGCGGCGATCGACGACATTCCGGCGATCGTCATCGATCCCAAGGGGGATCTCGCCAACATCCTCCTGACGTTCCCGGAATTGCGGCCGTCCGACTTCCGCCCCTGGCTCGAAGAGGATGCCGCCAAGCGCGACGGCCTCACGCTCGAGGAGCTCGCCGAGAAGACGGCCAAGAAGTGGGCCGACGGTCTGGCCGCGAGCGGGCAGTCAGGGGAGCGGATCGCCCGGCTCCGCGAGAGCGTCGACATGGCGGTCTACACCCCGGGCAGCTCGGCCGGCCGGCCGCTGGCGATGCTCGCCAGCTTGGAGGCGCCCGCCAAGGCGATCCTCGACGATCCCGAAGCTCGGCGCGAGCGGATCGAGTCGCTCGTTTCCGGTGTTCTCGCCATGGCCGGCATCGACGCCGAGCCGGGGCGGAGCCGCGAGCATCTCCTCGTGTCGGCGATCGTCGACGCCCTCTGGAAGAGTGGCCAGGAGGTCGACTTCGGCACGCTTGTGCGCGCTATTCCCGCCCCGCCGATCGAGCGGGTCGGCTTTCTCGAGCTGGAAAACTTCTTCCCGGCCGCCGACCGCTTCCAGCTCGCCAGCAAACTCAACACCGTCGCCGCGGCGCCGGGCTTCGACGCTTGGCTTCACGGAGAGCCGCTCGATGTCGGCCGGCTCCTCTGGACGCCGGCCGGGAAGCCGCGCGTGAGCGTGATCTCGATCGCGCACTTGAACGACACCCAGCGGATGGCGTTTGTCACGCTCCTGGCCGGTCAGGCGGTGTCGTGGATGCGCTCCCAGGCGGGAACATCGAGCCTCAAGGCGCTGTTCATCATGGACGAGGTGTTCGGCTATCTCCCGCCGACAGCCAATCCCCCCAGCAAGACGCCGCTGCTGACGCTCCTCAAGCAGGCCCGCGCCTTCGGCCTGGGGATCGTGCTCGCCATGCAGAATCCGGTCGATCTCGACTACAAGGCCCTCTCCAACGCTGGCACTTGGTTCCTCGGGCGACTCCAAACCGCCCGCGACAAGGCGCGCGTCCTCGATGGGCTCGAGGGGGCGGCCAGCTCCTCGGGCGCCGGCTTCGACCGGGCTCGGGTCGATCGGTTGCTCGCGGGGCTCGAGCAGCGGATGTTCCTCCTGCATTCGGTCCACGACGACGACGAGACGGTCTTCCAGACGCGCTGGACGATGTCGTACCTGCGCGGGCCGCTGCTGCGGGAGGAGATCAAGCGCCTCCAGGGAGCGGTGCCTGAGACCACAGGGTCCGTGGCCCGCGTCAATCCATTTGCGGCCGGGGCCGGCGGCGGCGGAGCGGGGCCGCGGCCGCTCCTTCCCCCCGGGGTTCGCGAGGTATTCCTCTCCCCCGACGGGCCGGTGCCGACCGGTGGGCTCCTCTATAAGCCGGCGATCCTCGGCCGGGCGCGGGTCCGCTTCACGCACACGAAGGCCCGGATCGATTGTGACCGGGAAATGTTCTGCCTGGCGCCGGCCGGCGATCAGCTGGGGGAATCGGCCTGGGAGGGGGGGCGGCAGTTCGCCGAGGTGCCGGAGGTGGAAACGGCGCCGTTGGCTGGCGGCTTTGCTGGTCTGCCGCCGGCACTGGCTGCGGCAAAGGCCTACGCGAGCCTGGGAACATCGCTCAAGAACCATCTCGCCCGAACGGCGAAGCTGACGGTCTTCACGGCCCCCTCGATCGATGCCGTCTCGCGCCCCGACGAAACCGAAGGGGAGTTTCGCGTCCGCATCGCTCAGCAGGTGCGCGAGTGGCGCGACAAGGAGATCGACCGGATTAGCGACAAAAGCGCCGCCAAGCTCGCCTCGCTCAACGACCGAATCGCGCGGGCTCGGCAGAAGGTGGAGAAGCAGAAGGCCGAGGCGAAGAATAAATCGATGCAGACCTACGTCTCGATCGGCACCGCCGTCCTGTCGGCGATCCTGGGGCGAAAAGTGGCCAGTTCCACGACCGTGGGACGGGCAGCGACCTCGATGCGCACGGCCAGCCGGGCAACGCGGCAGCAGGCCGACGTGGTCCATGCCGAGGAGTCGCTCTCCGATCTCGAAGAGAAGCTTGCCACGCTCGAAGAGGAGGTGGGCGCGGACCTCGAGAAGGTGCGCCTGGAGGCGAATCCCGACCGGCTCGTTCTCGAATCGATCGAGATCGCCCCGAAGAAGACGGAGATCTCGGTCGACGACGTTGTCCTCGCCTGGGTGCCGGCGGTCGAGTCGTTTCCGGTCACGCGGGGCGAAGGCGCTGCCACGCGGCGGCCGTGGGGGGGTGACGCTTGACCGCCGCCGGACCGGGCCGAGAGATTGTCCTTGTCGACTGCCCCGACGAGGTGGGGCTGATCCACCGAATCACCGGTGTCCTTCAGAGCCTGCGCCTCAACATCGACACCA
>SIAG01000225.1 GCA_009691925.1 Planctomycetaceae bacterium | reverse complement strand
GAGTTCGCCCGCGACATCCAGGGGATGCGGCCGAACCTCCTCGACGCCAGCGCCATCGTCGACGGCCGGATCGCCGAGCTCGCCGAGGCGGGGCTGTTCGAGAGCCGGTTTGTTGTGCCGTCGTTCGTCGTCGACGATCTCCAGTCGGGGTCCGATGCGGCCGATCGCCAGCGCCGGCTCCGCTGCCGGCGGGGGCTCGATGTGCTCAATCGTCTCCGCGAGAGCAAGGCGATCGAGATCGAGGTCCTCCCCCCCGACGACGAGGTCGATGCCGAGGTTTCCGACGACGCCCGGACCGTCGCCATGGCCGGAAAGCTCGGCGGCCGGATCATCACCAACGACCCAAACCTCGTAAAGATTGCCGCCCTCCGCAGCGTCCAGGCGATCAACGTCAACGATGTCGCGGTGGCCCTCCGGCCGACCTACGTCCCCGGCGATCTCCTCACCGTCCGCCTCGTGAAACCCGGCGAGGAGCACGGGCAGGCGATCGGCTATCTCGACGACGGCACGATGGTCGTCGTCGAGGGAGGACGGGATCAGATCGGCCGGACGGTGGGGGTGAGTGTCACCAGCACCCTCCAGCGACCGGCCGGCCGGCTCGTCTTCGCCCGCCCCGACGATCAGCGGGGGTGAGGAGGGCGATCCTCCCCTCTTGCCCCTCTTGCGCACGCCCCCGCGAAGTTCGTTACGATTTTCCAGCGGGGTTTCCCCTGGGGGGGAAACATCCCTTTCCGTTCACCGCCCGGGGCTGAAGCGCCCCGCCACGCTATTCCATGGAGATTCGCATGATTGGCATGATTCGCATGATCCGTCCGCTCCGCTCCCTCACCCACCGCCTCGCGCTCCTCGGCCCGCTTGCCGTCGGGATCGCGCTGGTGCCCTCGGCCTCCCTCCCAGCCGCCGATACCGGAAACCCGGCCTACGCCGATCCGGCCAAGACCGACGACGATTTTCCCTTCCAGGGGGAGTACTCGGGGGAGGTCCCGGTCGGTGGCGCCCCGATGAAGCTCGGCGTTCAGGCCGTGGCCCTCGGTGACGGCCAGTTCGACATCGTCGTCTTCCCCGGTGGCCTCCCGGGCGACGGCTGGCAACCCCCCACAAAGCTCAAGGGGAAGGGGAAGCGCGACGGCGCCAGTCTCCCCTTCGAGATCACCGATCCGGATGGGAAGACCCACAAGGCGGTCATCAAGGACGGCGCTGTCGTCGCCGCCGACGGCAACGCCAAGCTTCCCAAGGTGGAGCGGAAGAGCCCGACCCTCGGCACGAAGGCACCGGCCGGCGCGACGGTCGTGTTCGACGGCAAGGGAGTGGAGAAGCTCGAGGGTGGAAAGACGACCCCCGATGGCCTCCTCATGCAGGGCGTGACAAGCAAGGACAGCTTCGGCGATGCTTCCTGGCACATCGAGTTCCGCCTCCCCTACCAGCCGAAGGACCGTGGCCAGGGGCGCGGCAACAGCGGCGCCTACCTCCAGGGGGCCTACGAGATCCAGATGCTCGACAGCTTCGGGCTGGAAGGGCTCAACAACGAATGCGGTGGCGTTTACTCCGTCGCCGCCCCGGCGGTGAACATGTGCTATCCGCCGCTCCAGTGGCAGACGTACGACATCGACTTCACCGCCCCGAAGTACGACGGCGACAAGAAGACATCTCCGGCCCGGATGACCGTCCGCCACAACGGCGTCGTGATCCACGACAACGTCGCCGTCAACCAGATCACCCCCGGTGGAACCGGCGGTGACGACAAGCGGGTGAAGGGCCCTCTCCACCTCCAGGATCACGGCAACCCGGTGCGCTACCGGAACATCTGGGTGCAGCCGAAGCCGTGAACAAGCCGGGCTCGGTGTCACCGTCGACGCACGCACCGATCGCCCCGGCGGGCCCTCCCGCCGGGGCGACGGTCTGCACGGCCTGTGCCCTCCTCTGCGACGACGGGGTCGTGCGCCGGGCGGAGGGCCGCTTCGAGCGCCTCTGCGAGCGGGGTGCCGACGCGTTCGGTCGCGCCGCCGCCGCCACGTGCCCGGCGGCGACGATCGACGGCCGACCGGCTGCCGTGGCCGCCGCGATCGCCGCCGCGGCCAGGCGCCTTGGCGGCGCCCGACGCGTGCTCGTCACAGGGCTCAATGATGTCACGATCGAGGGGGTGACCGCGGCCTGTGACGTGGCCGAAACGCTCAGCGCGGCGCTCGTCCCGGCCGACGAAAACTCGCGTCATCCGGGGGGACCGACGATCGCCCGTTGCGGCGAAATCACGGCCGCCTGGGAGGAGCTCCGCGACCGGGCCGACCTCGTCATCTTTTGGGGCCATGATCCCGCCGGCTCCCAGCCCCGGTTCGTGGAACGCTTCGTCGCCCCCTCGCTTCCCCATCCCCGGCGGACGATCGCCGTTGGCACAACGCCGCTTCGCGATCCCCCCTCCTCCGATCACACCCACCTGCCGCTGGATGATGACGACGACGACATCGACCTCGCCCGGCTCCTCCTCGCCTCGATCCTCGATCGCCCCCGGGGGGTCGTCTCTCCACGACTCGAAGCCGCCGCCGCCGCGCTCCACGTGGCAATCGACGCAGCCCGGTGCGTGGCCTTCGTGACCGGCCGCCCCGATCCCCATGGCCTCTCGCGCTGCGGGGTGATCGAGATCGTCCGGGCGCTGTCGCGGCGGCTGCCGGCCTTCGAGATCCCACTCGATGCCCCCCCCCTGGCGCCCAACGCCGCCGGGGCCGCGATGGCGCTGACATGGCGGTATGGCACGGCAGCGGGAGTCCCCCGGGCCGTGGCAGGCGGCGTGGCGACAGCCCCCCAAGGCCGTCCGGTCGACGCCCTCGGGCTGGTGACTGCCGGAGGGGTCGATGCGATCCTCGCCGTCGGCCGGCTCCCGCCCCGCCTCGACGACCTATTGCGGGGGCAGATCGATCCCCGGGGGGTGGTCCGGATCGCTCCCGCTATCCCGGACGGGGCCGGCCACGGGGTCTTTCTCCGCTGCCGGGAACTGTTCGACGAGACGGGGACGCTCCTCCGTGCCGATGGCCGGACGATCGAACTGGCCGGTGGTGCCGATGACTCGCTGCCATCAGCCGTCGCGCTCCTCGCGGCGCTCCATCAGCGGCTGGTCGCCACGATCGCGCTGGGACCGGAAGGGGGCACGGCATGATCCCCGTGCCCCCCCGACCGCGGTTCGTGCTCCGTGGCGGAACGATCCACGATCCGCTCCATGACCGGGACGGGGTCGTCGACGATCTGTGGATCGACGGCGGCACGATCGTGCCCCGGCCAGCCATCACCGCGGGGTTCGTTGTCGTCGATGCCAGCGGTTTGGTCGTCATGCCGGGGGGCGTCGATCTCCACAGCCACATCGCCGGCCCCAAGGTAAACCTCGGGCGGCAGATGACTCCGTCCCCGACCGGGCAGGGCCACGGCGCCGTCCCCACAATCGGTGCCACCGGCTGTCTGTACGCCGCGCTCGGCTACACGACCGTCTTCGACGCCGCGATCGCCACCGGTGCTGCGCGCCTGGCGCACCTCGAGCTCGACGACCTCCCGATCCTCGACAAGGGGATCTATCTCCTCGCCGCCGACGACCGGAGGGTGATCGAGGCGGCAGCCCGCGGAGACGACGCGGCGCTGCAGAGGCTCGTCGCCACGGCCATCCATGCCGGACGCGGCTGGGCGGTGAAGGTCGCCAACCCCGGCGGCAACCTGTTTTGGCGCCACGGCCGCCGGGGTGATCACCACGATCTCGACACGCCGCTGCCTGGGCTGACGCTTTCGCCGCGGGGTCTTCTCGACCGGCTCGCGACGGCCGTCGATGCCCTCGGCCTCCCCCACCCACTCCATGTCCACACAGCCAATCTCGGCCTCCCCGGCAACTGGCGCACGCTCGAGGAGACGATGCGGACGTTTGAGGGGCGGCGGGCCCATCTCGCGCACGTCCAGTTCCACAGCTACACCGGGGGAGACCTCGACGAGGACTCGTTCGGGTCGGGGGTTGAGCGACTCGCCGAGATATTCAACGGCCAGCCCGGCCTGACGCTCGACGTTGGTCAGGTGTTGTTCGGCGACACGGTGGCAATGACGGGTGATTCCGAGGCGGCGGCCCATCTGGCGCACGCCACCGGCGTTCCCTGGGCCTGCCACGATCAGCATCTCGCCGGGGGCTGCGGCGTGATGCCGATCCGCTACCGCGAGAAGAGCCTGATCCATGCCTGGCAGTGGGCGATCGGGCTGGAGTGGTATCTGCGGCTCGCCGACCCGTGGCGCGCGGCGCTCTCCACCGATCATCCCAACGGCGCCCACTTCCTCGCCTACCCGCTCCTCATGAAGCTCCTCGGCGACGAGCCGTTCCGGCGCGAGGCCTTCGCGCGGATTCACCCGGCCGTCCGCAACCGCAGTCCGCTGGGGGGATTGACGCGCGAGTACTCCCTCCAGGAGTTGTGCATCCTGACGCGGGCGGCCCCGGCGCGGATCGCGGGGCTGCCGCACAAAGGGCATCTCAGCCCCGGCGCTGATGCCGATGTCGTCCTGTACCGTCCCGATGCCGACCTCGCGCGGATGTTCGCGGTGCCGGCCCGCGTCTACAAGGGGGGCGAACTGGTCGCCGAGGATGGAGAGATCCGCGCCCGCCCCCGCGGCGCCGTGATGGCGGCAATCCCGACGCTGGCGTGATCAGCGACCGACTCCGGGATCGTCCAGAGCTCGCTTGAGTTCGCGAAGATCTTTGCGGCCTTCGATGCGTGAGGTTTTTTTCTGTGGCGTGGGTGACGGCCAAGTCGTCAGCCACGGCCCGGCTTCAGAGTCACCGCCCGCTCGATCGAGGCAAGCAATGCCGCGGTCGAGCGGGCGACCGGGAACTCTGCCACCGCCCGGGCGCGGGCTGCCGATCCGTAGCGGGCCGCGAGGGAATCGTCCTCGATGATGCCGAGGGCTCGGCGGGGGAGCTCGCTGAACGGATCGGCCGCCACGATCCGACCGCTTTGATCATCGGCCACGAGGGCGGCTGCCGCGTCGCTCTCGACCGCCACCGCGGCGACACCATGGGCCATCCCGTCGAGGAGGCATCCGCCGCCTGCCACCTCCCCCGGCTGCCAGACGAGGCGGACGCGGGGGAGGAGATCGGGGAGACAATCGAGCGACGGATAGACGAACAACCGCTCGGCGCAATATTGGAGCCGGGCGCGGCGTCGGACGCGGGCGAAGTGGGGGCCGGCGCCGACGAGGACATGCTCGAGCCCCCGGTGGACGACGCCGAGTTGATCGATCGCCCACAGGAGCCGGTCGACGTGGGTCGCCGGATCGAGCGGGGCCACACAGAGCGTCCACACTGTATCGGGGCGCAGTCCGAGGCGGGCCGCCACCTGCCCGCGCGACAGGCCACTCCCGGCGACCGGTTCGATCCCCGGTGGCACGACGTCGATCGTCGTCGCCGACACGCCGGCCGCACGACAGGCCTCGGCCACACCGGCCGTCGTCGCGACGACGCGGTCGGCCTGTCGCAGGGACCACGTCTCGAGCCCGGCCCGGGGGGAAAGGCCGACGACGGCAACAACCGCCGGACCAGGGGCGACCCGACGTGCAGCGGCAGCAATCGCCACCTGCCCCCTCCCCCAGGCGACGATCGCAGCGGGGCGGATCTCCCGGACGAGCCGGGCCAGCTCCAGGGCCGAGGTGAACCCCGGCCGCGGTCGGCGCGAAAGCGTGTGAACGACAAACCCGGCCCGGGCGAGGCGGCCGGCACAGCTGCCGGCTCCGGCGGTGATCGCGATCTGCACGTCGTGCCCAGTGGCGCGACAGGCCTCGGCGGCGAGCTCAACTTGACGGCCGGTGCCGACGGGGTCGAGCCCGCGCATGAGCTGGAGGATCGGTCGGCGGCCGGGCTTGGTCATGGCACGCCGAGCGGGGGCTTCGAGGCACGAACCGCGGCGATGTCGGCCTCGTCGAGGGCGGCGACATGGTCGAGCTGCCGGAGCGTGCCGTCGAAGTCGAGCCCATAGCCGACGACGAAAACATCGGGGATCTCGAAGCCGACGAAGTCTGGCTCGATCGCCACCTCCCCCCTGCCCCGCTTCCGCAGGAGGACGAGCGACCGCACGCTGGCTGCCCCGCGCCCCTTCAAGGCCGTGACGATCGCCTCCATTGTTCGCCCCGTGTCGAAGATGTCGTCGACGACGAGGACATCCTGGCCGGCCAGGTCGGGAAGGAGATCGAGGTGGAGCCGCAGGGCGCCCGGCTCGGTGGCGGTGCCGCGGTAGCTGCTCGCCCAGGCCATGCTGACCCGCACCGGTCCGTCGAGGCGGCGGATCAGATCGGCCACGATCACGATGCTCCCGGTGAGGACACCGACAACCACCAGCGGGGTCTCACCGGCATCGCGGCGGACCTCGGCGGCGAGCCGGTCGATGCCGGCGGCGAGTTCGGCAGCGGAAAGAATGACACGCATGGAGAAGGCACCGTGAAATCGCCAGCCGAACTCGACCGGCTATCTCGGGTTCTACCGGCTGCGGGCCGACACCGACAAGCGCCGTCGGCCCCGTGCGCGAACGGCGCCGATGCCGCATACGACCGCCATCAGGCATGTCACCGCCGAAGACGGTTCAGGCACGGCAATCGGGGCGATCCGGTAGATCACCCCCCCCCGGTCGGCCGCGATGCCATCCACCGTGCCGACCATCGCCCCCGTGAAGTTGAGATCGGAGAGAAAAAGCGCCGACGAGGTGGCGAGAACACCGTTGGGATGCCCCATCAACTGATTCTCGATGAAGTGGAACGACCGCCCGGTGGCTGGATCGACCCACGACACGGGATTCTCCGTGTTGGCCTGGCCGCCGGCGTTCCAGGCACCCGAGAAGGGCACGAAGAATCCGCCCGCCAAGTCATCGGGAAAGCTC
>SIAG01000224.1 GCA_009691925.1 Planctomycetaceae bacterium | reverse complement strand
ATCTGTTGAGCTCGTGACGCGCACGCGCCGCCATCCGGCCCTCGATCTCGGCGCCAGCCCGCGGGCTGGCATCGCGCTGGTGAAGGCCTCGCGGGCCCGGGCGCTGATCCACGGCCGCCGCTACGTGATCCCGGAGGATCTCCTGGCGCTGGCCGGCGATGTCCTCCTTCATCGCATCCGCCTCTCCTACGAGGCGCTCGCCGACGGGGTCACGAAGGCGCAGGTCCTCGGCGAGGTTCTGCGGCCCGCCAGTGCCCTGGCGACGCTCCCCACCACTGACCGCCCCCGGTGAGGGCCCAATGGATCTCGAACTCCCCGCCAGCCCGCTCCTCGACGCCCGCCGCTATCAGGTGGCGATCCGCCGCCTCGCCGACAGCCTCGGCTACGGCAGCGACCACTCGATCTTCAAGGGGAGCGGAAGCGAGTACGAGCAGTCGCGCCCCTACCAGCCGGGCGATGCGGTGAAGTCGATCGACTGGCGCGTCACCGCGCGGGTCGGGAAGGTGCATGTCAAGGAATACGAGGCCCCGCGCCGGATTCCGGCCTGGATGCTCATCGACACCTCGGCGTCGATGACCACCGGCAGCCGCCAGCCGACGAAGTACGAGACGGCCGTCGGCATCGCGGGGGGGCTGGCGCTGGCCTGCCTCGACCGGGCGAGCCCCGTCGGTTGCCTCGGCGTCGGGGGCCGGAGCCTGCTTGTCCGCCCATCGCTTTCACGCCTCTCGGTGCTCGGTTGGCTCCACAAGCTGCGGCGTTACCGGCTCGACGAGCCGACTGCCATCGGCCCGGCCGCCGCGCTCCTCGAGCCGTTGCTCGCCGAGCGCTCGCTCATTTTCATCCTCTCCGATCTCCACGATCCCGACGCCGTGACGGGGCTGACCAGGCTCGCCGCGCGCCATGATCTGTGCGCCATCGTCCTCCGTGACCCGGCCGAGCGGGGATTACGGGCCGGTTTCATCCGCGGCCGCGAGGCGGAGACGGGGCGGAGCATCACGACGGGCGGCCGCCTCCATCCCAGGCTCGCCGAGGAGCGCCTCGCGGCCCTCACTCTGGCGCGGATCGACGGCCTCGTCGTCGACACCGATCGCCCCTACGCCGCTCCCCTCCGGCTCCTTCTGGCCCGCCGCCGTCGCCTCGATGCCCGAGGGCTGTGACATGCCACCCGAACCAGACAGCGCAGAGACCACGGGGACGGCAACCGTGGCGACGGCGACCGTGGGGCGGCCGGTGCCGATCGACGGCCTCGTCCTCCCCGGCTCGCGCTTGGAGCCGGCCGCCGACCCGGACCGGACGGCGCCCGTTTCGGTGCGGATCGTCGCCGTCGCTCCACACGGGGATCTTTTCCGCTACGACCTCGAGGCGACCGGCTGGGAGGGTGGAGACCACGACCTGCGCGCGGTGCTCGTCCGCGCCGATGGCACGACGACCGAAGATCTCCCGCCGCTCCTCCTCCGCACGACGTCCAGCCTCCCGGCCGGTTCTCCGCGCGTGAGCGTTCCGGCGCTCGAGCCCCCCCGGCAGCTCGGGGGCTATGGCGAGACACTCTTCCTCCTCGGCCTGGCGTGGCTGGTCGGCCTCGCCCTCCTCCTCCGGCTCCGCCGCCGCACTACCACCCCCCCGGTCACCGGGGCTGCGCCCCTCACGCCGGCCGACGAACTTGCGGCGCTCGTCGCCAAGGCGGGCGCAGGGAGCCTCGACCGCGGGGAGAAAGCGGCCGTCGAGCGCCTCGTCTACGAAGCCTGGCGGAAGCGGCTCGGCCTCGAGCAGACCGATCCGCGGCAGCTGGTCGCCGCACTGCGAGAGGCGCCCGCTGCCGCCGCGGCGCTGGAGCGCCTCGAGGGCTGGCTGCACGCCCCCGGGGCGGCGGCGCCGGCCGATCTCGGCGCGTTCGTGGCCGGGTTGCTCCCGTCACAGCCTCCAGCCGACGGGAGGGGATGATGAGCTTCACCCAGCCGTGGCTCCTCCTCCTTCTCACGCTCCCACTTGTGCTTTTGTGGCGGATTTGGCGGCGGGGAGGGGGGCGGGTCGTCCTCCCCTTCGACCATCACCCCCACCGCGGCGGCGGCTGGCTCCGCGGGGGGATCGACACGGCCGAATCGCTCCTCCCCCTCCTGGCCGCGGTGGGGATCTTGATCGCCGCCGGCCCGGTCCGCACCGCCGAGCCGAAGGCGCGCCGCGTCCTCACAAACATCGAGTTCTGTGTCGACATCTCGGGGAGCATGCTCGCCCCCTGCGGCGACGGCACGCGCTACGACGCCTCGATGGCGGCGATCGACCGCTTCCTGGGGGTGCGCGAGGGAGATGCCTTCGGGCTCACCTTCTTCGGCACGTCGGTGCTCCACTGGGCACCCCTCACGACCGACACCTCGGCGATCCGCTGCGCCGTGCCGTTCATGAAGCCCGATCTCGTCCCCCCATGGTTTGGCGGAACGGCGATCGGCAAGGCACTCTTGGCGTGTGCGGAGGTCCTCGACGAGCGGGAGGAGGGGGATCGGGCGATCGTCCTGGTTTCCGATGGGATGAGCATGGACCTCGGCGACGGCAACGAGGCCGCCGTGGCGAAGGTCCTGAAGGAGAAGCGGATCAACCTGTGGGCGATCCATGTCGCCGACCAGCCGATCCCGGCAGAGATCGTCGATCTCGCCGCCGCGACCGGCGGCGGGGCCTTTGCCTCCAATGACCCGGGGACGCTCGGCGAGGTCTTCGCTCGCATCGACAGCATGCAGCGGACGCGGATGGAGAAGACCGCCACCGAGACGATCGATTTCTTCACTCCCTGCTCGATCGCCGGCCTCGCGCTCCTCGCCCTCGCCACGGCCTGCTCCTTCGGCGTGAGGTACACGCCATGGTGACCTCGCTTTCCAGCGACGACGCGCCGGCTGTCGCCGCGATCGTGGCGGCGGCGGCGGCGCTTTTGTGGACGATGGCCGAGATCCTCCACGCGGCCCGCGTCCGAGCCATCGGACAGCTCGCCTTCGGCCCCGGCGCGAAGCCCCAGCCGTGGGTGAGGTGCGTGCCGTTGCTCCGCTCGCTCGCGGCGGCCGCGGCAGCCTTCGGGCTGACGGCGCTGTTGCTCGTCGAGCCGATATCACATGGTGGCAAGGCGCTCGGGGCCGACAAGATCCGCCATCTCCTCCTGGTCCTCGATGTCTCGCCGAGCATGCGGCTGGTCGATGCCGGACCGGATGGCAAGCAGAGCCGGCGGGCGCGGGCGGCGGGCTTGGTGCGGAGCGTGCTCTCGCGCGTGCCGGTCGATCAATACCGGGTGAGCGTCGTGGCGGTGGCCTCGGGGGCCCTCCCCGTCGTCGAGGACACGCGCGATGCCGACGTCCTCGCCAACATCCTCGACGACCTGCCGCTGTCGTTCGCCTTCCCGGCCGGGAAGACCGACCTCTTCGCCGGCCTCGCCGCGGCGGCCCGGATCGCCAGGCCGTGGCGGCCGGGGAGCGCGACGGTGCTGGTCGTCACCGATGGCGATACGGTGCCGGCCACCGGGCTGCCGAAGATGCCCGAGAGCGTGTCGGGGGTGTTGCTGGTCGGGGTGGGGGATCCGGCGGCGGGGAAGTTTATCGACGGCCACATGTCGCGGCAGGACGTCGCCACGCTCCGCCAGGTGGCCCTCCGCGCTGGCGGGCTGTACTACGACGGCAATACCAAGCAGGTGCCGACCGACGCCCTCACGACCCTGGGCATGGTGCCGCGGGAACGGCTCCTCGACCGGCTCGCCCTCCGGGATTATGCGATCGCTGCGACGGTGGTGGGAACGGCCCTCCTCGCCCTCCTCCCACTCCTGTTGGCCCTGGCGGGGTCACGGTGGCGACCGGGGGTGCGGCGAAGCCGCTCCGGGGCGATACTGGAAGGGGCTGGGCGGACGGGGGCGTGGTCCTCGCCATCAACCGGCCGCCGGCCGGTCGGAGCCGGTGGGTCGAATCTGCCGCTTGGAGGTGCGCGATGAAGACGATCACACTCGTGGCCTGGATGCTCGTGCCGCTGGCGATGCTCGCCTGGCATCTCGGGCCCGGCGTCGACGGCCGGGCACGCGATCGTGCCGCCGTCGAGGTGGCGCGGGCCGAAGCGGCGCTTGAGGCCGAGGAGGCCGCGGAGGCGGTCGAGGCCTATTCGGCGGCACTGACGGCGCTGCCGGCGGCCGATCTGGCAACGGCGCGGCGGCTGCGGATCGAACGGGGCAAGGCGCGGATCGCGGCGAGCCAACTGGCGCCGGCCTCCCAGGAGCTCGGTGCGCTGCTCGACGAGCTCGAGGCCGATCCGTCGGCCGATCCGGCACTGGTCGACGATGCCCGCGCTGTCCTCGCCACGAGCGACTTCTACGTGGCCTGGCTCAAGCGGCTCGAGGGCTACGGCCGCGACGATTGGGAGCCGCACACCGAAAGTGCCCGGCAGACCTGGCGGCGCCTCACCGAGCAGGCCGAGAGCCGCGGCGATACGACCGCCGTCGCGGCGCACCAGCGCGATCTCGAGGCCGTGGTGCGGCTGGCCCGGATGGAGCCGGACGAGCTCCAGGGCCTACCGATCCCGAAGGAGTGCGCGAAGTGCCAGGGGGGCCAGTGCCGCAGCTGCAACGGCCGTAAGCCGTCGCGGAGCCGTTCGCAGAGCCCCAACCGCTCGAAGGACGCCCGCGGCGCGTCGAGTGGCCCGCCGCCGGACGATTCCGGGTCGTGAGCCCGCGGCGCGGAGGGGACGGAGAGGAAGCGATCGCAGCAACGCGTGGATCGACCGCAGGGATGACGGTCTCCACGGAGAGCCGAAAGGCACAAGGGGATTCGTGATGAACGTATCGATCGAAAGGCACGCTAGCCGCGTCGCGTGGTCGGGCTGGAGCTTGGCACCGGGAACGCTTCCTGCGGTGACCGGGGCGATGCTCGTCGTCACGGCGCTGGCGGCAATCGCCTCCGGCCAGGCCGTCCCGCTGCAGGGGACCCGGATCTTCGCGGTCCCTCTCCAACCGGCGACTGCCGTTGCCACAGGGGCCGCTGGCGACAGCACACCCGCCGCGCCGGCCGCCACGGAACCATCGGCCCCGGCCGCTGCGGCCGCCGACCCTGCGGCGGCGCGGATCGCAAAGATCGGGCAGCTCATCTTCGACCGGCGGCCGTCGGTCCTTCTCGGTGGCAAGACTTCCGAAGGGGAGGCGGCCGCTTCCAGCGCCGATGGCAGCGCCGTCCCGGTCGCCGAACAGGTGTTCCCCGGCCGTGTCGGCTTCGCCACCGCCACGATCCGGATCGTTCCCGCTACCCCCGTCGCGGGGAGCACGGTGATCGTGGCCGCCGCCCCGGCGGAATCCCCCTCCACCCCCCCGGCCGCGACCGACGCGACTGGACCATCAGCCGCGGCGGAACCAACGGCCCCCACAGCCCCCCCCGATCCGTTCGACACCGAGCTGAAGGGCTTCCGCGACGACGTCCTCGCCGGGGCTTGGGAGCGCGTGGCGACGTTTCTCACGACCCTCACGCCCGCCGAATCGACCGCCGCCCTCGAGCGGATCCTCGAACAATTCGCCACGCCCCCCGCACCGCAGCCGAGCCCGATGGGCCTGCCGCTCGAGCCGGAGCTGCCCCTCTTCTCGGCGGCCGATGTGATCGGCCTGGCCCGACTCCTACCCACCCCAATCGGCGATTCCCACCGCCGGCAGCTGGGGGCGATCGCCCGCATGGCGCTCGCCGCCGGCACCGAGGGGAACGATCTCGTCGCCGCCCTCTCGGCCGAGCTGCGCCGCGAGGGAACGGGGCTCGATCTGGCCGCGGCGGCCGAAATCCTCGCCGACGCCGGCCGGGCCGATCTCGCTGACCCTCTCCTGCCGTCGCTTGCGGAAGCGACGGCAGGGAAGAATGTCACCGCGCTTGAGCTCCGCGTGAAGCAGCTCCGCGCCGCCCACCAGCGGGATCCGAAGGCCGCCACGCTCGCCGACGTCTGGCAGGGGGTCGAGGCGCTGGTGATCGCCACCGCCAGCAACACCCCGCCGCGCCGGTTCGCCATCGAACAGGCGGCCGAATTGCTGCCGCAGCTCCCGAAGACCGACGCCGCGGCATGGATCGGACGGATCACTCAGGCCGAGCCGGAGACCGGTGTGGAGCTCGTCTCGGCGATCGCCGCGCGCGTGGCGGCCGGCCCGACGCGTGATCCCCACGAGGTCGAGCCGCGGACAACCTGGCTCCGTCTCCTCGAGCGCGCCGTCAGCGGCGTTACCGCCACGACCACCCCCGACGACCCGCGCTGGAAGGCCAGGCTCGGCCTTGCCGCACGGGCGTGGACGGTCGAGGCGCAGCTCTCTGCCCAGCACGACACCCGCGACGTCGGCATGCGCCGCGATCCCTACGGCAATATTTTCTACTGGGAGGAGCAGCAGGTGGAAATGTCGCGGCAACGGATGCCGCAGTGGCCGGTGAAGCTTGCCGACATGCTCGATACCCGCCCGGATGACGCCTGGCTCGCCCGCCTCGATCCGGCCGAGCGCCCCGCCGTGGAGCGCGCGGTCGTCGCCCTCCATGCCAAGCTGGGGGATGCCGAAAAGGCCCTCCCGGCGCTCGAGCGCCTCGCCCAAACCCATCCCGAGGCGGCCCGGACGCTCGTCACCCCGCTGCTCGACGGCTGGAAACTCGCCCACGATCCCAACGACGAACGGACGCGGCGGCGGCCGTTCTTCTACGGCTTTGGCATGGACGAGCGTCAGGGTGGGATCCCGCTGTCGCGCTCGCTCCAGGAGCGGAATCTCGCCGAGCTCGAAGGGATTGTCAACCGACTCCGCGCCCTGCCGGTCGGGCCGCTCGACGAGCGCGTTCTCGTCGACTGCTTCACGACCTGCCACAGTGCGGCCGAGGTCTGGCAACCGGAGGCGATCGCCCGCGTCTTCGGCCCGATCGAGAATCTCTCCCCG
>SIAG01000223.1 GCA_009691925.1 Planctomycetaceae bacterium | reverse complement strand
GGCCGTCGGGGTCGGCTGCCCAGCGGGGGGATTGCCGCCGTCTTTCCCGCTTCCGGTGTCCGTGACTTGGACAAATTGAATTCCTCCAACGTCGCCCGTCCACACGCCCGAGTGGAAGCCGGGCGGGCCGTCGCTCTCGGGGTTGTAGACCAATGGCGTGATGCGGCCGATACCCGAGCCGCCGGTGTACTGAGCCGATATGGTCGGGTCGTCGGCGAGAGAGCCTTCATCAGAACTGGACGAGGAGGAACCGGCCCCAGCACCTGACCAATACAAACGCCAGAGTTCGGCGTTCGTCAGGGGGCTAACAGTGCCATTGCCCTGTCCGCCAGCGCTCGAGCCTTCCTTGGACTGCGACAAGAGAGCCAAGAAGCTCGACGTAGAATCACTACTGGCCCCAGCGGAAGAGGAAGCAGCCCCGGACCCAGCGCCGTACGAGAGCCAAAGATCGCTTCCGCTGAGTGTGCCGCTGCTATTCGTACCGTTGCCCTGCCCGCCAGCGTTTGAGCCCCCGTTGTGCCGCGAAGAAAGCACGGGACTGTTTGGATCGGAGGTGCTTCCAGTATCAGAATGAGACGAGCCCGCTCCCGAGCCGGAGTTGCTCGGTAGTGCTAGCCCGCCCGAGTTGGAACTACCGCCGCCGGTGGGAGACGAGCCTGTCCCCGAGCCGGAGTTGCTCGGTAGTGCCAAGCCGGTTGATTGAGAACCACCAGTGCCTGCGGTTGGGGCAGGAGGTGAGGCGGTGCCGGATGAGCCCGGTGCGGGGCTTGAGCATGTGAGAATGATGCCGCTGGAAAATAGAGACCCGGTGCCGAGCGGGGCTGGAGCAAGCCCCGCCGCGCTCCACGATTCGGGCCCCACGCCGGCAAGCATCGCCCGGGATTC
Organism: Planctomycetaceae bacterium; assembly: GCA_009691925.1. Lineage (GTDB taxonomy): Bacteria > Planctomycetota > Planctomycetia > Pirellulales > UBA1268 > QWOP01. The sequence goes on along the minus strand of SIAG01000223.1, from coordinate 6,023 downwards.
GAGGGCCTCAATCACCGTGCACAGCGTGGAGGTGCAGGGGGGGCGTTTTGTGGTGTTTCGCCGATTCACTGGACTTCTCCTTGGAAGACCTCTCAGGAGAGGGCACACCCCCCTTCTTGGAATCCACCGTAGGATAGGCTTTCTTTTCCGTCAAGGAATCGGTTCGAGGTGGGATTCAATTTGGCGGCGGAGGGAATTGAATCCGCGTGGCAGCCGCAGGAAAGGGCTCGTCCCGGGCGATGAGTGCCCGGCGATGAGGTTCAGGCCTGCCATTGGCGATGAAGTATGCCGATCAAGATTTTTGGGGCAGCTCCCGATCGCTCGTCCCTCAACCCGGCCTTACCCTCCCGAGGCCCGCACCGTGGCCACGATCCCAGCCCGGACTGCAGCGGGCAGGCGGTGCCAGACGGCGACAACCTCGGCTAGGTCCGAGGACAGAGCGTTGGATTTCGAGTTGGGGCGCTGCTGCACACCCGGTCCACTCCGGGGAAAACCCGGGACTCTCACTTCCTGTCCCCGCTACCGTCGGGGGGCGGCACCCCGGCCGGGAAGGTAGGCGTCAGGGATGAGGGCCATCAGCCCACGGCGTTTCGGCGGCTGCTGCGAAGCCGCAGCGGGGTCTTGAGCGCGGGGCGATGTGTCTGGGCCAGAGGCCTCACGCACGCCCCCCACCAGGGTCACGGTGGCCGATGGCAGAGGGTTGGCCGACGTCAGCGGCACCTCCCCCTGCCCTCGCGACGGGATCCCTGCCGCTGCCGGCGCGGTCGGCTGCGGGGGCAGAACACCCTTGGCCGGTGGCACGGCCGGACGCCCCACGGGGGATGGGGGGCTGCTGCCCGGGGGCGCAGCCGGTGATGCCGCGGGAGCTGCCGCGGGCTTCTCCGTGCCGGTCGGCTTGGCGGCGCCCGCATCCGGCTTCTTGACGGCCGGGGCCGGTACCTCCTCCGGGCGCGCTGTCGGTTCTCCCATCGGCTGCGCGGCTGGCGCGTCGGCCCGGGGGGGGAACTGTTCGAGCTGGAGCAGATCGGCGATCGCCACGGCGCCGGTCCAGCGTTCGGCTTGGGCGTCGACGTAGGCCAGCTCCGTTTCGGTGAGGATCTTCTGCGCCTGCAGCAGGCTCAAGAACGTCACCTCGCCGCGGGCGTAAAGCGTTTGCGTGAGCGTTACGGTCTCTCGGGCCTTGGGAAGGATGTATTCCTCATACCAATCGACGAGCCGCTGCGAGGTCCGGTAGGCGGCCACCGCCTGGGCGGTCTGCGTGGCGAGGTCGAGCTCCACCATCCGCAGGCTGGCCCGCGCCGTGGCGATGTCGGCGCGGGCGGCGCGGATGTTCCCCTGATTGCGGTCGAAGAGGGGGACCGACATCATGACTTGGGCGAGCCCCTGATCCTGGGCGGGGATGCCGACCTGCCGCTGGTAGCCTCCCATCAGATTCACGTTCGGGATCGGTTGGACAACGGCCCGCTCGAGGGCCCATTGGTTGCCGGCGACCCGCGCCTCTGCGGCGCGCGGCAGGGCATTGCTGCGGACGACCGCTTCCTGAAGCTCCTTGAGGTCGAAGTTGGGGAGCTCCTGGAAGAGATCGGCCTCGAGTCGCTCGATGTCGACCCGCGGCAGGCCGATCGCGGCGGCGAGCTCGCGGCGCCCGGTCTCGATGAACACCGTCGCATTCAGAATCCGCACCTCGGCTCGGTCGCGCTCGATGCTCCAGAAGAGAACGTCGGCCTTTGTCCCCTCCCCAGCCTCGGCGAGCTGACGGCCGATCTCGTAGGAACGTTTGGCGATGTCGAGGAGGAGTTTGTAGATCTCGATCCGGCGCTGGGCGACGAGGAGCTGGTAGTAGCTGTGGCGAACTCCGCGGAGGACGTCGAAGCGGGCCCGGATCAGTTCGTACTCAGTCCGTTGGATGTCGCGGATCGCGGCCTGCTGCTGGAGCCGGAGCTTGCCGCCGGTGACGAGGTCCTGGGCCACCGTGCCGCTCCACTGGCTCTCCGGACCGGCGATCTGCGGGCTGAAGCCAGCGATCACCGGATTCGGATAGAGCCGGGCTTGCACGGCCTTCCCGCGCGCGGCCTCGACGGTAGCGCGGGCGGCGAGCATCCGCGGGTGGCTCCGTTCCGCCAGGGCGACAAACTCCTCGAGCGTCCGCGGGGAGGGAACGAGGCCCTCCATCGGGAGGCCGTCGACGAGGCCGTCATCCGGCGTCACCGCCAACGGCAGGTCCGACGAGGGGAGTTGCATCGGGGCACCCGCCGGCCGCGGCCAGGAGGCTTCCTCCGCTGCGGCCAGCGGGAAGCCGCTGGCGAGGGCGACCAACAGGGCGAGGGGGGGGGAGCATCGTGTTTGGGGAGACATGGCGGAGTCCAGGTGCGTGATCGGGGCGATGCGGTCCGCCGGAGGCACATCCGGAAGATTCGTCACTCGTTGCCTGATCGCTACAGAAAACCGCACCGGAACGGTCGGCTCGTTTGGGATCACAGCGCGCTGGGGGTTTGGGTACATTGATCGTCCGGTTCTCCAGATCACCTCTGCTTCCCCTTCCCTCCAGGCCGTCCCCGAACCGGGGGACGTGACACCGTGGCGATCCTCCGGGCCGTACACCTCGAGAAGACCTTCGGCGCCGCCGCCGGATCGACAGCGGGCGTGATGGCGATCCGTGATGTCGATGTCGAGATCGAGCCGGGGGAGTTCGTGGCGATCACCGGGGCCTCGGGGTCGGGGAAGAGTACGCTCCTCCACCTTCTCGGTGGCATTACCCGGCCGACCGCCGGGAGGGTGCTGCTGGAGGGGGTCGATCTGGCGGCCCTCGGCGACGACGACCTCGCGATTGTTCGGCGGCGCCGGATCGGCTTCGTCTTCCAACGCTACAACCTCCTTCCCGAATTGTCGTTGGTCGAGAATGTTGGCCTGCCGCTGGTGCTCGACGGCATCCCCGAATCCCGCTGTGACGCGGCCGCCCGCGCCGCGCTCGAGACCGTCGGCATGGGGCACCGCGCCGACCACCGTCCCGATGCCCTCTCCGGCGGTGAGCAGCAGCGCGGGGCGATCGCCCGGGCGCTGGTCACCGCGCCGGCGATCGTCCTTGCCGACGAGCCGACCGGAGCCCTCGATTCCGAGAACTCGCGCCGTGTCGTCGAATTGCTCCGATCAATCGTCGCCGACCATGCCCAGACGGTCGTCCTGGTGACCCACGATCCGGGGATCGCCGCCGAGGCGGGCCGCTGCATCCGCATGGCCGACGGTCGGATCATCTCCGACACCCTCCAGCCCGACAGCCCCGGTCGCCCGCCGGTCCCCCGCCAGGCCCCGGGATCGAACGGCAGCGGTGGTGGCAAACGGCCCGGAAGGAAGCGCCGATGAGTCTCGGCGTGTTCGAGCTGCGCCGGCTGCTTGTCCGGCAGTGGACGCGCCGGCCCGGCAGGGCGCTGGCGACAATCTTCAGCGTCGCTGTGGCCGTGGGGGCCGTCGTCGCCACGTGGGTGTCGGCCGATGCCTCCCGCGTCGGGTACAAGTCACTGACGTCGGCGATCGAAGGGGTCCCGGCGGTCGATATCCTCTCCAGAGCGGGGGGGCGTTTCGAGGCCAGCGACGTGCCGGCGCTGGCGGGGATCCCCGGCGTCCGGGCGGTCGTGCCGCTCTTTTACCGGCCCACGCTCCTGCGGGTGGGGGAGAAACGGGTCCGCGAGATCGCCGTCGGGGTCGACGCCGAACGGCTCGTCGCCATCGGCATGCTCGAGCTCTCGGCGGGGCGGGCCTGCACGGCGATCGATGAGGTCGTCCTCGACGAGAATCTCGCCCGCAGTCTCGGCAAGGTCGTCGACGACGAGATCCTGTTCTTCGCCCGGCGCGGGGTGCGGCGGATGACCGTCGTCGGCCTCGCGGTGCCGACGTCGCTCCGCTGGTTCGGTGAGGGGGCGGGGGTCGTCCTCGACATCGCCGCGCTCGAGGACATGTCCAACGCCCTCGGCCTGGTCGATCGGGTCCGGGTCGCCCTCACCCCCGCGGCTGACCGGAAGGGGGTCGTCGAGGCCGCGGGGAAACTCCTCCCCGAGACCCTCGTCGCCGAGATCCCTGCCGGGCGGGCCGCCATGGCCGAGGACGTCATGCATTCGGCCGACCTGGGGCTCGATTTCGTCACCGGCCTGACGGTGGCGATGAGTTGGTTCATCGTCGGCAACGCCATGCTGATGAACGTCACGGAACGCCGCCGGTCGTTGTCGCTGGTGCGGCTCCTCGGGGCGAGTGGCCGGCAGATCCGGCGCATGATCACGATGGAGTCGGCGCTGCTGGGCGCCGTCGGGGCAGCGATCGGTGTCGCGGCCGGGCTGGCGGCCGCGCGGCCGATCGCGGCGGGGATCTCCCGCTCGCTCCAGGCCCCCTTCACAGGGCTCGTCGTCCATCCTGCCATCATCCCGCTGTCGGCGCTGATGGGGATCCTCGTGGCCGTGGCGGCGGCGTGGTGGCCGGCGCGGCAGGCGGCCGCCGTCGACCCGCTGGAGGGGCTCGCCAATGCCCCTCCTCCCCCCTCCCCCGGCATCCCCTGGAGGTTCGTCGGGGCGGCACTCGTTCTGTGGGCGTTTGCGACGGGCATGCTCGGGCTGGTGATCCTCGAGAAGTTGCCGCCACGGGCGGCCGTGCCGGCCGGGATCGCGATGTTGTTGTCGTTCGTGGCGATGACGCCGGTGATCCTGCCGCCGATCGCCCGCGCCTGTGCCGCCCTCGTGCCGCGCCGTTTCCGGATCGAGCGTGAGTTGGCCCTCGCGCAGATCCTCCGCCAGCCGGTGCGGACGGCCCTGACCACCGGCGTGCTCGTCGTCGCGGTCAGCAACGGCATCGGATTGGGGCATGCGATCCGCGACAACGTCGAGGACATCCGCGGCTGGTATGCCCGGCTGATGCGCGCCGATTGGGTGATGACCCCCGCCGGGACGATGAGCGCGGCTGCCGAAGGCGGCGGCGACGGTCCGCGCTCCGCCGAGGAGGATCTCCGGGCGATCGGCGGCGTCGACCGGATCGACGTCATCGGCATCGCTGCCGGCCGAGTCGCCGGGGGGGCGTGCGTGATCGTGGCCCGCGACGTGCCGGATGACGCCCCGCTCCCGCTGGACCCGGTGGGTGCCGATGAAGCGACCGTCCGGGCGGCCCTCGCCCGGGGCGAGGCGGTCGCCGGGACGGTGCTCGCCCGCCGGCTCGGGCTCGTCGCCGGCGACGTCCTCGCCGTCGAGGTCTTCGGTCGGAAGACGAAGGTCCGCGTAGCGGCCCTCGTCGTCGATTACACCTCGGGTGGGGCGTCGCTCATCCTCCGCCGGGATGCCGCCAAACGGCTCTTCGGGCTGGAATCGGCCGACGTGATCCTCGTCACGGCCAAGCCGGGGGAGGCTGCCGCGCTCCGCGCGCCGCTCCAGGCGATCGCCGACGGGCGCGGGATGCTCCTCCGCAGCTTCACCGATGTGAAACGCTTCGTCGACGGGATCGTCAACGGGGTGGTCGGGTCGCTGTGGGCGATCCTCGGGCTCGGGTTTCTGGTGGGGAGCCTCGGCGTCGCCAACACCGTGACGATGAACGTCCTGGAGCAGCGGCGCACGCTCGGGCTCCTGCGGGCGGTCGGCATGACGAGCCGACAGGTGACCGGGGTGGTCGTCCTCGAGAGCGTTCTCCTCGGACTCTCCGGCGCCGTCATCGGTCTCATCGCCGGCCTGACGACCGCGCTGTTCATCCAGATCGCCAGCCAGCCCCTCCTCGGCCATCCGATCCGCTCGACGCTCCGGCCGACGGTGATCCTCGCCAACATGCTCGCCGCCGTCGTGGTCACGGCCCTGGCCGCCTGGATCCCCGCCCGTCGGGCGGCGCGGATCGACCTTCTCGAGGCCGTGTCGAGCGAATGACCGGCCGAGGCCCCGGGATGCGTCAGGCGGCCTCGAGACCGCGGAGGGTGCCGGTGGAGCTCGCGAAACGGTCGGTTTCGACGCCCAGTCGCTGGAGCAGACTGACGTACAGATTCGCCAGCGGCGGCGCGTCACGAT
>SIAG01000222.1 GCA_009691925.1 Planctomycetaceae bacterium | reverse complement strand
GACCCCGATCCCGAGAAACGCCCGGCGCCCGATCTGCGCCTCGAAGCCCTGGCGCGGATCGTGGCGGGGGAGTGGCCGCTTCTGGTGACCGCCGACCGGGCCACCGACATCGCAGCGGCGCTGCGGGTGGCGGAGGAGTTCGGCATCAGGATTGTCCTCGATTCCGCCGCGGAGTCGCACCTCCTCGTCGACCGCATCCGCGCCGCCGGGGTGCCGGTCATTCTCCACCCGACGATGAAGCGCGCCGGGAGTGGCGAGACGGAGAACGCCAGCTTCGAGACCGCCGCCACGCTGCAGAAGGCCGGGATTCCGGTGGCGCTCCAAAGCGGCTACGAGAGCTACGTCCCCAAGACGCGGGTCGTCCTCTTCGAGGCCGGCGTGGCCTCGGCCAACGGGCTCACGATCCCGGAAGCGCTCGCGACGATCACGATCGACGCGGCCCGGATCCTCGCAGTCGCCGACCGCATTGGCTCCCTCGAACCGGGCAAGGATGCCGACTTGGCGCTGTTCGATGGCGACCCGTTCGAATACACGTCACACTGCACCGGCGTGGTCATCGACGGGGTCGTGGTCGCGAACCAACCGCGCTGACCATCGCTGGCCGGTCTGGCAGGGGATCCGGTCTGGCAGGGGATGGCGTCACAGCCGAGGGGAGGGGTCGATGGAACGGGGATCAGAGTGTCGGCGGAGGTGGGGGCTGATCCTCGCGTCGCTCGTCCTGGCAGCGGCGTGGTCGATCGTTGCCGTCGCGGCATCGCCCGACCGACCACCGAACATCGTGCTGCTGGTGGCCGATGACCTGGGGATCAACGATCTGGGCTGTTATGGCCGGGCCGATCACGTCACCCCGGCGCTTGACCGGTTCGCCGCCGCAGGGACGCGGTACACCGCTGCCACGGCGGCGGCGAGCGTCTGCTCCCCCTCGCGCGTGGCGCTCCTCACCGGCTTCCATCCGGCCCGGGCCAACCTCACCACTTTCCTCCCCGGCCGATCAGACCGGGCCAGCCACAAGCTCCTTTCGCCCGTGATCGAACAGGCCCTGCCGGCAGCGATTCCCACGCTTGCCGAGCGGCTGTCTCCAGCCGGGTACCGCAGTCATTTCGTCGGCAAGTGGCACCTCGGGGGCGAAGGGGCCCTGCCGACCGATCGGGGCTTTGCGACGGCGGCCAGCGGGCGCGCCAACCCCGGGTCGCAATCGCCGGAGGGGGCGAAGGGGGAGCAGCGGCAGGCCGCCGACGCGGTGCGGATCATCGCCGAGCAGATCCGCGACCACCCCGACGAGCCATTCCTCCTCGTCGTCGCCTTCGACGCGCCGCATGTACCCCTCGCGGCCCCGGCGGCGGGCTTGGCAGCGCACGCCAGCGCGTTCAACCCGACCTACGCCGCTCTTGTTTCGGCGCTCGACGACGCGGTGGGGAAGATCCTCACGGCACTCGACGAGGCCGGTATCGCCGACACCACGCTCGTCGCCTTCACCTCCGACAACGGCGGCCTCCATGTGCCGGAGATCGGCGATCCCCCGCCGACGTTCAACGCCCCCTTCCGGGCCGGCAAGGGATTCCTCTACGACGGTGGCCTGCGGGTGCCGCTGATCGTCCGCTTTCCCGGCGGTACGGATGCAGGGCGCGTGATGACGGGGCCGGTCTCCACCGGCGACCTCGTGCCGACGATCTGCCGCCTGGCCGGGGTTGCGGCACCGCAGCCGGCCGACTTCCACGATCTCGCCGACGCGGCCCTCCCATCCGCCGGCGACGATCGCCCGTTCTTCTGGCACCAGCCCCACTCCACCAACCAGGGGGGCCGGCCGGCCGGTGCGATCCGACTGGGCGACTGGAAGCTCGTCGAACACTTCGAGGACGGCAGCCTCGAGCTCTTTCACACCGACGACGACGTCGGCGAGACGACCGACCGCTCGGCTGCGGAGCCGGGACGGGTGGCCGAACTGCGTGGCCGGCTCGAAGCCTGGCGCCGCAGCGTGTCTGCGCAGGGGATGACGGCCAACCCTCGATTCGACCCGGCCGCCTGGCAGTCCTGCCATGCCGAGATCGATGTCTCGCGGCTCCCGGCCGCAGCGACGGCCGCCGAGATGGTCGCGGCGCTGGCCGCGTGGCGGAAGGCGATGGACGACGCCGCCGCCGGCCCCCTGGCGACACGAAACGGCTTCATCCGCCTGTTGGCAAGGGACGCGACCGTGGCTGGAGAGAAGCTCTGCTACGAGCCGCAGCCCGAGAAGGACACGCTCGGCTACTGGGTGAATGCCGCCGACCGGGCATGGTGGGATTTCCGGCTCGACGAGCCGGGCCGCTACCGGGTCACGGTGCTCCAAGGCTGCGGGGCGGGGCAGGGGGGATCGATCGTGGAGCTGAACACCGGGCTCTCGGGGCTCGAGTTCACCGTCGAGGAGACGGGGCACTTCCAACGCTTCGTGCCGCGGGCCGTCGGCACGCTCGACCTCCCCGCCGGGAACGTGCGGCTCGTGGTGACCCCTCTGGAAAAGAAGGCGGCCGCGGTCATGGATCTGCGGAGCGTGACGCTCGAGCGGATCGACTGACGCGGGCGGCCGGCAGCGCCCCGTGCCGACGGGGGCGGTCAGATCTGGTAGTCGTGCTCGAGGGCAGGGACCTCGCCGCGCATGCGGAGCTTCGGCCGCTCGAGGACGACCGTCGTCCGGGGGTCGATGCTCCGCGTTAGCCAGACGTTGCTGCCGATCACGGAATCGCGGCCGATCCGCGTCGCTCCACCGAGGACGGTGGCGTTGGCGTAGATCACGACGTTGTCCTCGATCGTCGGATGGCGCTTCGTCCCCCGGATGAGATGCCCGTCGCTGTCGGTCTGGAATGACAACGCGCCGAGCGTCACGCCTTGATAGAGCTTGACGTGACTGCCGATCTCGCACGTCTCGCCGATGACGACGCCGGTGCCGTGATCGATGAAGAAGTGGTCGCCGATCGTCGCGCCGGGGTGGATGTCGATGCCGGTCCGCGAATGGGCCCACTCGGCCATCATGCGGGGAATGAGCGGCACGTCGAGGCGGTGAAGAATGTGCGCCAGACGGTGGATCGTGACCGCCTCGAGCCCGGGATAGCAGAAGATCACCTCGTCGAGCGTCCGGACGGCCGGATCGCCGTCGTAGGCGGCCTGGACGTCCGTGGCGAGCACGCGCCGCAAGTCGGGGATCTTTTCCAGAAACTCAACCGCCTTCGCTTGCCCGAGCGCCTCGAAGTCGGCGGCGTCGACACATTCTTGGACGACATCCGGGACGGCCGGCAACTCGGCGCCGTGGACGGCCGCTTGGGCCCGGGCCGCCACGCTGTGGCGGAGGGCCCTGCCGATCTGCGTCGTCAGCTTGTCGTGGAGACCGTCGACGAGGTCACCGACGTGGTATGTGACGTTGCCGAGGTGGAGGTTCTCGCGCCTCCGGTAGCCCGGATAGAGAATCTCTTTGAGGTCCTCGCAGGCGGCGATGATCGTCTCGTACTTGGGCAGCGGGCAGTGCCCGAGGTACTGGATCGTGGGAACGTCCTGATACGTCTGCACGATCCGCCGGGTGAGCTGCGGGAGTTGTTCCTTGATACGGACGTCGGTGGCCATGGGACTCGATCGTAGGGCCCCGCCGGCCCGCTCGGCAACGGGACGGCCGGGCGGGCAACGGAGCCGGCTCGGGACCTGGGAACCCAACCGGGGCGCCCCCAGAACCGGCGCCACCGTTCCCTTCGACGCAGGAGCGTGCGGAAATTGAGGGTTGTTCGGCAGGTTCACCCCCGCCATGGCCGCCGCCCCGGTGGCTGGGAAAGGAGGGGGGACGGCGGGGATTTCAGGCCGATTCGCCACACGCGGCCAGGGCGGCCGCAAGCGTCAGCCCGCCATCGTAGAGGGCCCGGCCGACGATGCAGCCCTCCGCCCCGATCGCGGCCACCCGGCGAAGATCGTCGGCGACGGCGATCCCCCCCGACGCCACGATCGGCAACCGGACGCCCTCCACCATCTCCCCGAGGGCGACGAGGTTCGGCCCCGAGAGCATCCCGTCGGTGGCGATGTCGGTGTAGACGACGCCGGCGAGCGGGAGATGCTCGCTGCGCCTGGCGACATCGATCGCCAACAGCGGGCTCGTGTCGACCCAGCCCCGCACTGCCACACGGCCGTCGCGGGCGTCGAGGCCGAGGACGATCCTGCCGGGGAGGGCCGCGGCCATCGCTGCGAGGAGCTCCGGCTGCTCGATGGCGACGCTGCCCACGACGAGCCGTGAGACACCAGCGTCGGCGTAGGCGCGGGCGGTGTCGAGCGAGCGGATGCCCCCGCCGAGTTGGCAGGGAACGCCGGCCGCCCGCACCATCCGGGCAATCAGCTCCGCCTGGACCGGGCTCCCCGACTTCGCGCCGTCGAGATCGACGACATGGAGCCGCCGCGCTCCCTGATCGACGAATCGTCGCACCTGCTCGACCGGATCGTCGGCAAACACCGTCTCGCGGTCGTAGTCCCCCTGGAGGAGTCGGACACAGCGCCCCCCACGGAGGTCGATCGCAGGCCACAGGTCCATGGGGGCATCTCCAGAGGGGCGTCGGGAAAACGTCGGTGGAAAGCGGCGGCACGTCGATCGCGGGTCAGGAGCAGTCGACGAACGCCCGGAGGAGACGCATGCCGGTCTCCTGGCTCTTTTCGGGATGGAATTGCGTGGCGAACAACCGGCCGCGGGCGACGGCGGCACAGAACTCGCCGCCGTAGTCGGTGACCCCAGCGATGACGGAGGGATCGCTGGGGCGGGCGGCATAGGAGTGGACGAAGTAGTACCAATCGCCGGGGCCTTGCGCGAAGCGCCCGGCCGCGGGCCCCCAGGCGACGGTGTTCCATCCCATGTGGGGCACCTTCATCCCCGCGGGGAGTTCAAATCGGGCCACGTCCCCTTCGAGGATCCCGAGGCCGCGGTTCTCGCCCCCCTCCCAGCCGGTTTCGAAGAGGAGCTGGAGGCCCATGCAGATCCCGAAGAACGGCTTGTCGGCGCGGACATGCGCCACGATCGGCTCGACAAGGCCGCGGGCGCGCAATTCCCGGATCGCATCACCGAAGGCGCCAACACCAGGAAGCACCACCCGCTCCGCCTCCGCCACGCGCTGCGGATCGTCGCTGATGAGGGCCTCGACGCCGATCCGCTCGAGCGCCTTCTGCACGCTGCGGAGATTGCCGCTGCCATAATCGATGATCGTAACCATGGCGGCAGTGTACGGTGCCGGCCGGGCGGCCGGGAGGGCCCGCAGCGGCGTGCCGGGGCCTCCGGCCGACGGCGTATTTTATCGGCATCAGCCAGCGCCGGGGGCATCGGCCATGCCCGTGGCCGGCTCGGCCGCCGTCTGCTCCGGGTAGACGACCAACTCGACCCGCCGGTTCCGGGCCCGGCCGGCAGCTGTGGCGTTGGAGACGACCGGGTGGTTGGGGCCGTGGGCGACGACGAACAACTGCCCCGGCTTCAGTGTTGTCCGGCTACAGAGGAAGTCGAACACGGCGCTGGCCCGGGCCACGCTCAATTGATGCGGCGAACCCCAGGTCGCGTTCTGAAGTGGCTCGGTGTCGGTGTGCCCCTCGATGCCGATGAACTGCCCCTTGAACACCCCCGAGACCTCCGTCGCGGTCTGCGAGAGGAGGGCGGCGCCGGCGGGAAGGAGCGACGCCGTTCCCGGTTCGAACAACTTGTCGGCCGGGATCTCGATCCGCACCACCGCCCCATCGAGCCGGGAGGTCACGCCGGGGATCGCCAGATGGTTCATCCCCTCGCGCATCGAGCCCGGATCGATCGCAGGAACGGTCGGAACCAGCTGGCTGCCTGGATCCCCCGGAGGGGCGTACGTGCCGGGCGGCCCCGCCGGGCGGGCGACGGCCCGCGCCTGGGCCAGCTGCGACGAGGTCGAGGCGAGTTGCTCCCGCAGGGCCGACACCTCCTCCTGAACCAAGTTCGTCTCCTGGCGACTGCGGGCCAGTTGCGTCTCCAGAGCCTTCGGATCGGCGTTGGCGTACGACGGCAGCGGGCTGGGCGAGAGGGGCACCGACGGAGCCTGCGGCGCGAAGCTCACCGGCATCATCGCGGGGGTGGCGCGGAACGGGTTTTGCGTGCAGCCCCCCGCCGCGACGGCGACACAGAGTGAGGCGACAACACGGAGATGCTTAGGCGCCATGGTGCCGATTCCGATCCCCCGCGGGGTCGGTGGAGGTGGGGGCCGCCGTGGGAGGGGGGATGGTAGGGGCCCCGCTGGCCGGGAACAAGCCCGAAGCATCCCCCGGGACACCCCCGCAACACCCCGCCTGCCCTGCTTTCACAGACCGCCACGCCACTGCGGGCCCACCGCGGCGGGCATCGCTCGCCGGCGGTTCAGCCCTGCAGGACCATCAACCAGCCGACGAGCAGGGCCCCGAGGAGAAACATCGCGGCCAGCGCGACACGCCGGGCCACCGGGCCCAACGACGACCACACCCACAGCGACAGGGCCGTCCCGACTACGACGGCGAGGACCATCCCGACGAGTTGGCCGGTCTCGGCGAACGACGCCGCAGCCGCCTTCCAGAGCGGACGCCAGCCGAGCATGACGGCCACGGTTCCCGCGCACAGGCTCGGGCCGAAGGGCAGCTCGCTGTCACGGTGACGGACGATCTGGACGACACCATGGACCAAGCCGAACAGCACCCCAAGGAAACAGGCCAGCACGCTCGCCTGCCAGCCGAGCCACGCCCCCACCATCGCCATCAGCGTCACGTCCCCGAGCCCCATCGCCTCCCGACCGAGCGCCAGGCTCGCGCCGGCCCGCGTGCCCCAGACAACGCCCCCGGCCACCACCGCCCCAACCAAGCCCGTGAACATCGCCTCGAAGCGGAGCCCGCCGATCGACCACGCACCGGCCAAAACCAGCCAGCCGACCACCAGCAGGCCC
>SIAG01000221.1 GCA_009691925.1 Planctomycetaceae bacterium | reverse complement strand
GAAAACGCCTCCCCCGATCTCACCGGAAAGACGGTGTGGGTGATCGACACGCTGTCGCGCGTCTATCAGCTCTTTCACGCCCTTCCCGAGATGTCGAGCCCGACCGGGACTCCGGTCCAGGCCGTCTACGGATTCACAAAGGACCTCCTCGGGATCATCGAGAAGCGGAAGCCCGATTATCTGTTCTGCGCCATGGACGCCCCCGGCCCCACCTTCCGCCACATCCGCCATGCGGCCTACAAGGGGACGCGGGCCGAGATGCCGGGGGATCTCGTGCCGCAGATTCCCCTCGTCCGCCAACTCTGCGCCACGATGGGGATCCCCTGCCTGGAGCTTTCCGGCTTCGAGGCCGACGACATCCTCGCCACGCTCACCGCCGCCGTCACCGCGCGCGGTGGGAGCGTGACACTCGCCACCTCCGACAAGGACGCCCGGCAACTCCTCTCCGACCGGGTGAAGCTCCTCAACCTGCGCACCAACTCCCCGCTGGGGCCAGACGAGCTCCTCGCCGACTGGGGGGTGCGCCCCGATCAAGTGGTCGATTGGCTGTCCCTCGTCGGCGACGCGGCCGACAACGTCCCCGGCGTCCCCTCCATCGGGCCGAAGTCGGCCACCGAGCTCCTCCAGCAGTTCGGTGATCTCGATTCGATCCTCGCCCGCACCGCCGAGGTGAAGGGGGCGAAGAAACAGGAAAACCTCCGTCTCCACGCCGACACCGCCCGCGCCGCCCGCGAGCTCGTGCGGTTGGATTCGAATGTCCCGATCGACATCCCCTGGGACGCCGCACGGCTCCATCGCCCCGATGCCGAAGCCCTGTCGGCCTTCCTCGAGGGGCTCGGATTCCAGAGCCTCGTCAAGACCGCCCGCCTGGCATCCGAGCCGGCGCCGCCGAAAGCAGCCCCGGCCAAGAAGACGTCTGCCAAGCCGGCCACGCCCGACGATCGTCAGGGGCGGCTGCTTCTCGGGGATGACGACGAGCCATCGGCAGCCAGCGTTCTCCCGACCTTCGAGACTCCGGCCGACGACGCGGCCCTCGCCGGGCTCGTGGAAGGCTTACGATCGATGGGGAGCGTGACGCTCGCCGTGGCCCTGCCCCCCGGGGCGACACGGCTAACGGCGCCGCTGGGGATCGGTATGGTGTCGGGAGCGCGCGCGGCCTGGGTGCCGGCGGCGCTCCTGACCGGGAGCGGGCCCGGCCGGGGGGCGCTGGCGGCTTTCCTTGCCGATCCCGCCACACCGAAGGCTGCCCACGATCTGAAGCGGCAGGAGCTGGCGCTGGGCGTCGCCGGATTCGGATTCGCCGGAGGGGCGTTTGACACCCTCCTGGCCGGTTATCTCCTCGATGCGGGCCAGCGCAACCACTCCCTCGGGGCCCAGGCCGATCTCGACTCGATCGGCTCGGGCGACGATCTCGACGCCGTCGAGAAGGAGGTCCGCCAGACCCGCCTCGAGAGCCCCGCCAATGCCGCCGACGCCGTGGCCGCTTGCCGGGCCACGACCGATCTCGTTCCCCTCCTCGCCACGCGGCTGGAGGAGCAGGGACTCGGCGCGCTCTTCAAGGACGTCGAGATCCCCCTCGCCTCGATCCTCGCCGCGATGGAATACCACGGGATGCGAATCGACGCGTCGCTGCTGGAGCGGCTCTCCGCCCGCTACACCGAGCGCCTTGCCGCGCTCGAGGGGGAGATCCACTGCCTGGCCGGGCACCCCTTCGCCATCGCCTCGCCGATCCAGGTCCGCGCCGTGCTCTTCGACGAGCTCGGTCTGCCGGTCGTGAAGCGGACGAAGACCGGCCCGAGCACCGATGCCGAGGTGCTCGAGGAGCTCGCCCCGCGCCATCCCCTCCCGCGGCTGCTCCTCGAGCACCGCAAGTTCGCCAAGCTCAAGAGCACCTACGTCGATGCGCTGCCGCTGCTGGTCGAGCCGTCGACGGGGTGCATCCACACGACCTTCAACCAGACGGTCGCTGCCACCGGTCGGCTCTCCTCGAGCGATCCGAACCTCCAAAACATCCCGGTCCGCACCGAAGAGGGTCAGCAGATCCGCGCCGCGTTTGTTCCCCGTGATCCGGCAAATCGGTTCGTCGCGGCCGACTACTCGCAGATCGAGCTGCGGATCCTCGCGCATCTCTCCGGCGATACGGCGATGCGGAGGGCTTTTGCCTCGGGCGAGGACATCCATTCAAGCACCGCCGCCGCGGTGTTCGGCGTGACGGCCGACGGCGTGACCAGCGAGATGCGTCGGGCGGCCAAGGCGGTCAATTTCGGGATTCTCTACGGACAGAGTGCCTTCGGCCTGGCCAAGGGGCTGGGGATCCCGCAGGCCGAGGCCGCCACCTTCATCGCGGCGTACTTCCACACCTTCTCCGGCGCCGAGGCCTTCATCGACGACTGCCTCGATCGCTGCCGCCGCGACGGGTCGGTGTCGACGATGCTCGGCCGCCGGCGGGCGATCGAGAAGGTCCGCGACCGGGCCGGCCGCCGGACGTCTGCTGGTGCCTTCAGCCTCACGCTTCCGGAGCGGACGGCGGTGAACACGGTCGTGCAGGGATCGGCGGCCGATCTCATCAAGCTGGCGATGCTCCGCGTCCAGCGCCGGCTCGCCGCCGAAGGGCTCGCCGCTGCGATCGTCCTCCAGATCCACGACGAGCTTCTCCTCGAGGTTCCGGCCGGCGAGATCGGGATCGTTCGCCCCCTCCTCGTCGCGGAGATGAAGGGGGCCATGACGCTCGAGGTTCCGCTCGAGGTCACGGTACACGAGGGGGCGACCTGGGCCGCATGCGAGAAGTGAACCCGGTCCCAGGGCAGGGCAGGGCAGGGGAGAGCGGAGGAGGAAGATCAGCGTGATTCTTATCGGGATCATCGGCCGGATCGGCGCGGGGAAATCGACGGTGGCGAAGCTCCTGGCGGAGCATGGCGCCCGCGTCGTCGATGCCGACCGGATCGCCCACGAGGTCCTCCTCGAAGCAGACGTGCGCCGGGCGCTCGTCGAACGGTTCGGCCCGGGGCTTTTCACGGGGAGCCCCGCACCCGACGCGGCGAGGATCGACCGGAAGGCACTGGCGGGAATCGTGTTCGGTCCCACCGCTGCCCACCGGGAGGCGCTGGCCGACCTCGAGGCGATCATCCATCCGCGGGTCCACGACCGGATCGAAGACCTCCTCGCCGGGATCGCCGGGGAGGAGCAAAGAGGGGGCACCGAACAGGTCGTAGTTCTCGATGTGCCGCTCCTGGTTCGCGGTGGCTGGCTCGACCGCTGCGATCATCTCGTCGTCCTCGAGTGCCCCGACGACATCCGCCGCGCCCGCATCGCTCCCCGCTTCTCCGCCCCCCAGATCGAGGCTCGCGAAGCCTCGTGGAACGAGCAATCCCCGCGGATCTTTCCCACAGGAAAAACGTCCACCGTGGATACCTCCCGGGATCCCGCGTATACTCTCCTCCAGATCGATCGACTCTGGCATGAGCTCTCCCGGCGGTCACCTTCCTGACCACCGGAGCTTCCGGAGCGACCGCTTCCGCTGCATGGGGGGGAATGGGTCGGGCTGCATCTCGTGCGGCTTTCCGTTTCATCCCTGCCGATCGCTCCCCCCGCCAGTCACTCCCGTCACCCGTCCCGACGATCGCTCCACCCCCCCGCGGTCCGTGCGGACTCCCGCCTTTCCTCCTCGCCCCACCCTTCCGGTCGCATCGGCTCCTTGTCAGGGTGCCGGCCAGCGGCCGTCCCGAGGTGCCCCATGCCCACCGATCCCTCCTTCCCTTCCGACGACGACCTCGACGACGCGCCGATGTCGATCGCCGAGGAGATCGCGGCGGAGGTGAAACTCGAGGGTGAGGATGCGGTCGACCGCTACGAGTCGCTGAAAAAAACCGACACCCACATCACTGCCCTGCAGAAGATGTCGATGCAGGAGCTGATCGAACTGGCCCGCCAGGAGCAGATCGGCGACATCACCGGGGCCAAGAAGCACGATCTCGTCTTCCGGATTCTCAAAGAGCGGGTCAAGCTCAACGGCCTGATGTTCGGTGAGGGGACGCTCGAAATCCTCCCCGACGGCTTCGGCTTCCTCCGCAGCCCCGACTACCACTACCTCTCCTGCCCTGACGACATCTACGTCAGCCCCAGCCAGATCCGGCGCTTCGGCCTCCGCAATGGCGCGAGTGTCGCCGGGCAGATCCGTCCCCCGAAGGAGAGCGAACGCTACTTCGCGCTGCTGCGTGTGGAGGCGATCAACGGGGAGGATCCCGCCAATCTCTCGACGCGCATGTTCTTCGACGACCTGACGCCCCTCCATCCCGACCGGCGGATCGTCGTGGAGACGACCCCTGAAGAGATCGCGATGCGCGTCGTCGATCTCGTCGTGCCGATCGGCTTCGGGCAGCGCGGCCTGATCGTCAGCCCGCCGCGGGCCGGGAAGACGATCCTCCTCCAGAAGATGGCCAAGTCGGTGTTGGCCAACTATCCCGAGGCTTATGTCTTCATGCTCCTCATCGACGAGCGCCCGGAGGAGGTCACCGACATGGAGCGGCAGGTGAGGGGGCCGTCGTGCGAGGTGATCAGCTCGACCTTCGACGAGAACGCCGCGCGGCACATCCAGGTGGCCGAGATGGTGATCGAGAAGGCGAAGCGTCTGGTGGAATACGGGCGCGACGTCATCATCTTCCTCGACTCGATCACGCGGCTGGCGCGGGCCTGGAACGCCGAGGTGCCCAACTCGGGCAAAATCCTCTCCGGCGGCATCGATTCCGGGGCGCTGCAGCGACCGAAGCGTTTCTTCGGCAGCGCTCGCAAGGTCGAGGAAGGGGGCTCGCTGACAATCATCGCTACCGCCCTGGTCGACACCGGCAGCAAGATGGACGAAGTAATCTTCGAGGAGTTCAAGGGGACTGGGAACCTCGAGATCGTTCTCGACCGTCGGCTCGTCGACAAGCGGGTCTACCCGGCGATCGACATCAACCGCTCCGGCACCCGGCGCGAAGAGATGCTGATGGACGCCGAGACCCACCGGCGCACCTGCGTGCTGCGGCGCGTTCTCGGCGACATGAATCCCACCGACGCGATGGAGCTCCTCGTCAACCGGCTCTCGAAGACGAAGACCAACGCCGAGTTCCTCCAAGGGCTGAAGTCGTGAAGCAGCAGGAGCGGCAGGAGACGCCGGCCGTCTTCGATCACGGCCGGCTGTTCGAGGGAGACCCGGCCTGCCTCCCTTCAGCGGTCCGCGTGGCGATCGTCGTTTCGCGATACAACGCGGCTGTCACCGAGCGGATGCTCGCCGGCGCGGCGCGGACGCTCGCGGCGGCCGGCCTCGATCGCTCGCGGCTCGACGTGGCCAGGGTGCCGGGGGCCTTCGAGCTCCCCGTCGTCGCCGATCGGCTCGCCGCCACGGGGGAATACGCCGCGGTGATCTGCCTCGGCGCGATCATCCGCGGCGAGACGACGCACGATCAGCTCATCGCCGCGGCCGTCGCCCAGGGGATCGAGGCCATCGGACGGGCCAGGGGCACGCCCGTGCTGTTGGGTGTTCTCACCTGTCAGTCGATCGAGCAGGCCCTGGCCCGGGCTGGTGGCGACGAGCGGGTGGCGGCGCATTCCAACAAGGGGGAGGAGTGTGCCGCGGCAGCGATCGAGATGATCTCGCTCCTCTACCAGATCGCCACCGCTACCGGAGGGAAGACCCGATGACCACACAGCGCCGCAGCCGGGCCCGCGAAATTGCCCTCCAGGCCCTCTACCAGCTCGACCTCAATCCCGACGTGGCCCCCGACGATCTCCAGCGTTTCGTCAGCGGCAGGCTCCATGGCGGCCCGCTCGTTCCCTTCGCGCTCTCTCTGGTGCGCGGCGTGCAGAAGCGCCGCGACGAGCTCGACGCCCACATCGATGCCCGCGCCGAGCACTGGCGCGTGGCCCGGATGGCCGCCACCGACCGGGGCATCTTGAGACTTGCGGCCCATGAGATCCTCCACACCGACACCCCCCCCGCGGCCGCCGCCGACGAGGCGATCGAACTGGCCAAGCGTTACGGCGGGGAGGGGTCGGGGAACTTCGTGGCGGGGATCCTCGGCCGGATCATCGCCGACAAGGCCGGGGCCTGATCCCCGCCGAGCGGCGGATCCGCCCCACCACCGACGACCAGGGAGACGATCGATGGGCATCTTCAGCTTCGGCCGCAAGGATCCGAAGGATCAAACAACGAAGGAGCAGGCGACCAAAGACACCCCGGCGGGCGGGCCTGGCGCCACGGACGGCGCCGAGAAGCCGCGCGGACTCCTCGACCGCCTCAAGGCCGGGCTGGCGAAGACGGCCCAGGTGCTGCGGACCGACGTCCGCGACCTGTTCAAGCGGGAGGGGAGGCTCGTCGACGAGGACTTCCTCGAGGAGCTCCGCGGGATCATCGTCCGCACCGACATGGGGCCGGCCGCCGCAGAGGCCATCGTCGACGACGTCCGCGAGCGCCTCCGGGCCAGGGTCGTCGATCCCGAGGTCGTGCTCGACTCGATCCGCACCCAGCTCCTCGCCCGCCTGCGGAACACCGAAGCGGGAATCACCATGGCCGCCTCCGGGCTAACCGTGATCCTCGTGACTGGCGTCAACGGCTCGGGGAAGACGACGTCGATCGCGAAGCTCGCGCGGATCTTCACCCGCGAAGGCAAGCGCGTCGTGCTTGGGGCCGGCGACACCTTCCGAGCGGCGGCCGTCGAGCAACTCACGATGTGGGCCGACCGGCTCGGCGCCGAGATCGTCCGCGGCCCGCAGGGGAGCGATCCGGCCAGCGTCGCCCACAAGGCGGTCTCGCGGGCGGTCGAGGCGGGCGCCGACGTCTGCATCGTCGATACCGCCGGCCGCCTCCAGACGCAGTCGAATCTCATGCAGGAGCTCTCCAAGATCCGCCGCGTGGTCGCGAAGCTCGTCCCGGAAGCGCCCCATGAAGTGCTCCTCGTCATCGA
>SIAG01000220.1 GCA_009691925.1 Planctomycetaceae bacterium | reverse complement strand
GGCACTCTTGGCGCCCGCGATGCCGGCGGAATCCGGGCCGGCCGAGCCAGGGGATGGAACCGGCGGCGCGGGCGGGTAGGCTCTCCGAAGGGCGAAGCTCCCGTGGGCTTCCGCGATTGGGTCGGCACTTTGGGCGGCAAAGACCGCCTTCACATCATGTCAAGTCATTTGTCATCCATTGGCTTTCCCGTCAACGAACAAGCCGACTTGAACGCGCTCGTGGGCCGGATCGGCCCGCTGGCGACATTCATCGAAGCGGACCACGGCGGGTATTGGCGATGGTCGTCGGAGTGTGGGGCAGAAATGTGGCTCCAAACGAACAACGACGACGAGTTCGTCGGAATGACGCCGTTCTTCGCCGGCGGCGGTCGGATTCGTGTTCGACTCACTGCTCGCGTCGCACGGCCTGACGATACGCCGCTGGAAGGGGCATTCCACGGTTGGGCAGACCCGGATGAGGGCGACATGGACTCCGGCGCCTACCCGTTTGTTTTCGACGCGATTGACTCCGACCGATACGCAAGCGTCGCCTTGCCGCAGATCGTCGATGTCCAGATTGCCGCCTTTGCCCACGAGATCTCGGTGCATTCATCACTTGAGGCGTACAACGAATCCCAGACCGGCGAGCTGAAGTTTGCGTCCCGGTCGTTCATCCCGTCCGGTCTGTTCAAGCCCGACGGCGAATCAGCGGGTCCGCCGACTTCGACGGCGATCTTCACTGGCCATGTCGTCGCCACGGAAGTGAAGAAGAACAGCCTGTCAGGCGAACCGTATTATTGGGCACTCGTCGACACGCTTGGCGGCTTGTTCGACGTCGTCATCGATCCAGAGCTGTGTGAGGCACCGCCAGTCATCGGTGGTGTCCTTTCAGGCTCGTTTTGGCTCTGCGGACGATGCATCTTCTGATCCATTGGCCGTCCTCTTCGACGATGCCGGGCATTCCCAGGACGAGTTTCGCGAAATCATCGTCGGGCACTCGTCGCTCGGGCGACGGTTGTTGGTCGCGTTCACGGAACGCGATAGGATCATCAGCGCGAGGAAAGCAACTCGACGGGAGCGAGACGACCATGAAGAAGCCACGCGCGCGTAAACCTGTGGCCAAGTCGGCCGGCGAACTTGGCATTGAATATCGTTTCGACGCTGCCAAAGCAAAACCGAACCGATTCGCCTCGCACGTCGATCAAACGCGGCTTGTCGTGACGCTGGATGCCGACGTGTCGGTGGTGTTCTCCACCCCCGCGGCGGTCAACAAAGCGCTCCGATCCTTGATCGCGGCGATGCCGACGCAGGTCTCGCCGAACAAAGCACCGATCCGGAGCCGCCGAAAACAGGGCGCCTGAAAGCTTGGCTGCCGGCCTGCGGGCCCGTTGCGGCAAGCGCGGCCGGCGAGACGGTCGCTCCGTCCGGTCGGGGGCGTAAAGCCCGCCCTGGCCGGTGACCTCCTTCGCTAGGCGGCGACTCCGACACCATGATCGATTCCGCTGCAGACTTCGTGAGGCTCCGCACCAGCGAGATTCCGGGGGAGCAGTACAGGGCGGCGCATGATGCGGCTGCCGTGACGGTCTGGCGGGCGGTTATCGAGAAGTATCCCGATATGCGGGAGTGGGTGGCTTGCAACAAGACCGTGCCGGTCGAGGTTCTCGAGGAGCTCAGTCGCGACCCGGATTCACGGGTTCGCGTCGCCGTGGCTATGAAGCGGAAGCTTCCAGAGGCGTTGCAGCTGGTCTTGGCGGGCGATCCCGATGAAGGTGTTCGGCACAGGATTGCCTGCAACAAGAAGGTGACGAAGCACGTCCTGCAGATGCTTACCGATGACGATCAGTCGTTCGTCCGCGAGACAGCCGTCAGGCGATTGGAGGAGGAAGACTTTGTCGCCTGACCGTGTGGTACGGCGACGTCCGCTCGTTCACCGAGCGGTGAGTGTGGCCGAGAGCGCCACGCGATGGCGCGACGCGTCGGGGCCAACGCTGTGTGGCTGAGCACGGCTGGCGCCGGCGTGCCCTGGCTTCACGTCCGGCTCGATAATCGGCCCAAATACTACCGGTTTGCCCCGTACAGGGAACACGCCCTACCATCAGCCGAAGATTCGGGACCAACCGGGAAGAGATCGGCGGGAAGCCATGGCGACGTTCACGCTTGACGATGATTGCCGCACGGCGCTCAAACGCCTTTTCGAGGCTGACGCAAGCCACCACCTGTGCTTCGGCTTGTCTGCAAGAAGTCTCGGTGTGGCTGACCACGCCGATTTGCTGACGGGATCCGTCCGATTCCGCGATTATGTGATGGAGGGATTCCTGACCTACTCGGTCGAAGCGGTAGACCTGAATCCCGGATGCCTCCTGCGAGTCGTCGGCGAGGGATCGAATCGAGATTGGGCGATTCGACCGCAGGTCCGCTTCATCGTCGACGCTGCGGGGCTCGTCGTCAGAAGCGAAGGCGATGCCGAGGCAGATCTGGCGTAACGGTGCCCCAGTTGCGGATCGCCGGCGATCCGTGGCCAGCTACTGCCCGGCGACGAACCACGTGAGGTGGTAAAAGACCGGTGCCGCGAAGCACATCGAGTCGACCCGGTCGAGGACGCCGCCGTGGCCCACCACGAGCGTGCCGTAGTCCTTGACGCCGCGGTCGCGCTTGATCGCCGACATCGTCATCCCGCCGGCGAAGCCCATCACCGCGACGACGAAGCCGACCAGCGCCGCCTGCCAGGGCTCGAAGGGGGGCGCCGCCCACCACAAGACGGCGGCCAGCAGCGCCGTGCTCGTGGCGCTGCCGAGGAGGCCCTCCCAGGTGCGTGTCGAGCTCACCTCCGGGGCCACGGGCCTCCGGCCGGCCATCCGGCTCCAGACATACTGCATGCAGTCGGCAAACTGCACCAGGAGAATGAGGAAGAAGAGGAGGCGGAAGTTGGCGCCGCTGTTGGCCGTATCCTGCCCGCGGATCCTTACATGGAGCAGCGCTGCGGCGAACGAGAGGCAGTAGACGCAGACGACCAGACCGGCCTGGATCTTCGCCGTCCGTTCGAGGAAGCGCTTGTAGTCGCCCGCCATCGCCACGCGGGCGAGAACGAAGAGCGTGCCGTAGAGAGGGAGGAAGACGCTGAACAGGTCATAGCGGTTGTAGGCCACGAGCACGTAATGGAGCGGCGTGAACAGGAAGAAGACCCAAAACAGCGCGCGGTGGTCGCCCTTACGCGTGGGGGTGAGCGTAATGAACTCCCGGAGGGCCCAAAACGACACCAGCCCGCAGAGGACCACCGTCGTCGTCGTCCCCAGCCAGAAGGCCGCGGCAAGGACGGTGCAGATGATCCACCACCCCCGCAGCCGGAGGTTGAAGGCGTTCACCGCGGCGGGATTAAGGCTGCGATCGGGGTTGCGGGCGAGGAACTGCCCGACGGCGGTGGCCACGAGGAGGAGGAGGAGCACCCCGGCGATGAGGGCGATTGTGCGGATGTCGTTCATGGCAGGGCGTTCATTCCTTCAGCGCCTGCACGGCTTTCCGCGCGCGGGCGAGGAAATTGACCTTCGCCTCGCCATGCTCCAGCCACATCGGCGGCCCGAAGCTGATGCAGGAGAGGAGGGGAACGGGGAGAAACTCGCCGCGGGGGAGGATTCGGTTGAGGTTGTCGATATGGACCGGCACGAGCTCGATGTCGGGGCGCTTCTTGGCGAGGTAGTAGAGGCCGCTCTTGAACTCCCCCAGATCTCCCGTGACGCTCCGGCTCCCCTCCGGGAAGACGATCAGCGAGCGCGTTGAGCCGATCTCGCGGAGCATCACGTCGACGGGGCTCTGGTGGACCTTGATGTCGGTGCGGTCGATGAGGAGGGCGTCAAACACCTCCTCGGCGAGCCAGCGCCGCAGCACCCCGCGCGACCAGTAATCCTTGGCGGCCACCGGGCGGGTCAACTCGCGCACCGGCTGGGGGAGCGACGACCAGATCAGGAGGGCGTCGAGGTGGCTGGTGTGGTTGGCGAAGTAGAACCGCTGGCAGGTGTCGGGCTGACAGGCGATCCAGCGCACGCTCGCCCCCGACAGCAACCGCGCCAGCGCCGCGAGCGTCAATCCGGCAGCGCGGCAGACGGCCGTGCGGCCAGGCCCGGCACGGCGGGGTGGGGCGACGTCGACGGGCATCGGTTCGGCTTGATAGAGCATCTGGTCAATTGTCGATCGTCGGTGCGGTGGGGGTCAATCGGCCCGGTCTGATCGTGGTCCAGAAGGTGCGACGGGCACGACGGGCACCAACGGTACGAACGGATTGTGGCTGCGCTCGTGCCCGACGGTGGTTTCGGGGCCATGCCCCGGAAAGACGACCGTCGCGGCGGGGAGCGTGTAGAGCCTCCGGCGGATCCCGCTGGCCAGGGCGGCGAAGTCGCCGTCCGGAAAGTCGGTCCGGCCGATGCCTTCCCGAAACAGCACATCCCCCCCGAACACGACCGGTGGCGTGCAGCCCTCGACGAGGAACACGACATGCCCCGAGGAATGACCGGGGATCTCCATCACCCGGATGGCGAGCCCGGCGACGGAAAAAGACTCCTCGTCGTCGAGGAGCCGGTCGGCGGGGGGGCTGGTGATCGGAAGGCCGAACAACCCGGAGAGATTCCCCATCGGATCGACGAGTTTCGAGGCGTCGCCGCGGCCGACGACGATCGGCAGTTCGGGGAAGGCCTCACGCAACGTCCCGTTGCCGGCGATGTGGTCGGAGTGGCCGTGCGTGATCAGGATCGCCCGGGGCACGAGCCCTTGCTCTTCGATCGCCTCGAGGATCGCGTCCGGTTCGAATCCCGGATCGATGACAACACAGTCGCGGCTCCCGGACAGCGACACCAGATAGCTGTGCTCCGCGAACGGCTCCGACTCGATCCGAGTGACAGCAATCTGGGGGGCCGGGGTGGGCGCGTCGACGGTGGCCATGGGGGATGCCGGGGCGGGGAGCGCGAGCGGGAGGGCAATCTGCGAGCATGGTTGCCGGAGCGAGGAGGGGCAAGGAGCGAGGGTTTTTCGGCGTAAACACCCCTAGCTGCCCGTGGAAAAAGTCATCCATGACCGGACCGGCTGCGGGGCAGCCGGGAAAATCAGTCCACTTGGAAAACCTCCGGTTTTCTCGAGTGCTACGCACTCGCGACCGCCTCGTGCGGTCGGGCCTGCACTTTATCCACAGCCTCCTAGCGGGGCCGTTTCGATTGGAAAGATGGGATGGTTTCGCTCGGGCGCGGCCGCTACACTCCCCCCCCTCGTGCCGTCGGACGCTCCCGGTGGGCGGTCAGATCGGCGTGCCGTCGGATTCTGACGGCGGTTCCGGTTTCGTTCGAACGGTTCATGCCGGGGACAGCCGGGGGCGATGAAGGGGTACGCGGTGTCGACAGCCGAGCGGGCTCACTCCAGACCCCGCTTCTCCATGGAGGGTGCGCGATGGCCTGGGTGCGACAGGACAGATGGTTTTCTACGGCGGGCCTGGGCGTGATCCTCGCCGTCGCCCTGTTGACCCCTGCGGCCCGCGGCCAGACGGCCGCCGACTTCGGCCCGGGGCTGCTCCCCAACGGCGGCCTCCCCCGCGGGAACATCGGCTCGCCGGCGGCGGTCCCTTTCACCGAGGCGGAGCATCCGCTCAAGCCGGCCCTCGAACTGGCGGAGAAGGGGCTCAAGGGGATCCAAGACAACATCGAGGATTACTCGGCGACCGTCGTCAAGCGCGAGCGGATCGACGGCAAGCTTGGCGAGCACGAGTACATGTTTGCCAAGATCCGCCAGAAGCCGTTTAGCGTCTACCTTTCCTTCCTCGGCCCCGACAGCGTCAAGGGGCAGGAAGTCCTCTACTTCGACGGCCGTAATGACGGCAACATGCTCGCCCATGCCGGCAGCGGGGTGCGGGCCCTCGTCGGCACCGTCTCGCTCAAGCCCCAGAGCATGATGGCGATGTCGGGCCAGCGCTACCCGATCACCGAGCTCGGCGTCGAAAACCTCACCCAGCGGCTCGTCGAGGTGGCGCGGCACGACTCGCAGTATGGCGAGTGCGAGGTCAACTTCTACCCCAACGCCAAGGTCAACGGCCGCGTCTGCACCTGCATCCAGGTGACCCACCCGACGGCGCGGAAGAACTTCCGCTTCCACCTCGCCCGCGTCTTCATCGACGACGAGCTGACGATCCCGATCCGCTACGAGTCGTACGACTGGCCGCTCGAGGCCGGCGGCCAACCGCTCCTCATGGAGGAGTACACGTACATGAACGTGAAGGTCAACAACGGCTTCACCGATGCCGACTTCGATCCCAAAAACACAACCTACAAGTTCGGCGGGAAGTGATCCGGCAGGCCTTCGCCGCCGCCTTCGCACCACGCCCACGCTCTTCACGCCGCCCCGCGTCGACCCGATCGACGCGGGGCGGCGTCGTTTTTGAGGCGAGCGGTGCTGGAGCCGTCCGCTGTGCTGGCGTTTTTTCGCCTGGCACAAGCAACCCGTGCCGGCGGCCGCTTTGCCGCGACGGCAGCCGCCTTGCCGCGCCGGCGGCCGCTTTGCCGCGACGGTCGCCCCCTTGCCGCCCCTTATTTCGATTCGATTCCCGCCCGGTTCTAACTCGTCGCGGATAGGCGTTGGTGCCGCCGCAACATCCGGGGGTGACGAGTCGCCGGTGCGGGAAAGTGTCTTTCAGATTTCGCTTTCTGCGTGTGGTGCGTGCGATGTGGAAAAAATAAATCGGGAAAAAAGTGATCGGGCGGCCGTGGCTTACGGAAACATCGAGAAACTTTTGACAGCGCCTTGGATTTACCTTGACATGAAGTGTTGGTGTGGTCTGTTGAGTTGGGGGGGGCAGTGTTTACGGTCCTCCGTGGAATGCCGATGTGCTCACCGAAAGGACGATCGTATGCCGTACTTTTCTTGGAAAGCCTTTTCCCTTTGGCTGGCGGCCTTGGCCTGCCTGCTGGCGGCTCCGGCCGGTGCCGCCCCGATCA
>SIAG01000219.1 GCA_009691925.1 Planctomycetaceae bacterium | reverse complement strand
CCCCCTTCCTGGCGGCGACAATGAGCTCGTCTACGCGCCGCTGGGGACGCCCGAGGCCAACGCCTATCTCGACGACATGGCCCTCGGGGCCAACTTCGCCACCCTCAATCATCTCCTCATCAATGCCCTCGTCCTCGAGGCCTTTCGCGAGGTGTTTCCTGGCGTGGAGGGGCAGCTCGTCTATTTCATCAGCCACAACATCGCCCGCCGCGAGGTGGTCGCCGGCCAGCCGACGTGGGTCCACCGCAAGGGGGCGACGCGCGCCTTCCCGGCCGGTCACCAGGCCCTCGCCGGCACCCGCTACGCCGACACCGGCCATCCGATCCTGCTTCCGGGTAACCCCCAGGCCGGGTCGTGCGTGATGGTGGCTGATCCCGGAGCGGAGCGCTCTTGCTACAGCGTCAACCACGGCGCCGGCCGCAGGCTGGGGCGGAAGGCGGCGATCCGCTCTCTCGATCAGACGGCCATCGATCGGTCGTTCGCCGAGCAGGACATCCTCTCCAACTGCCGGCAGTATCCCCGTGACGAGGCCCCGGAGGCCTACAAGGATTTCGACGAGGTCCTCAAGAGTGTGAAGCTGGCCGGATTGGCGAGCGAAGTGGCCCGGCTGCGGGCCCGGTTTGTCATCAAGGATGGAGACAAGGCCGATGACTGACCACAAGCCGATCGAGGCCGGGAGGGCGATCCACGTCGATGGTGCCCAGGGAGAAGGGGGCGGTCAGGTTCTGCGGTCGTCGCTGGCGCTGTCGATGATCACCGGCCGGCCGGTGATCATCGAGCGGATCCGGGCCGGGCGCGACAAGCCCGGGCTGATGCGCGCCCACCTCACGGCCGTCGAGGCGGCCGCGGCGATCAGTGGCGCGGCGGTGGAAGGAGCTGAAGTCGGCTCCGGGCGGATCGCCTTTACCCCCGGTCCGATTCGTGGGGGGGCGCACGCCTTCAGGATCGGTACCGCCGGGAGCGGTACTCTCGTTCTCCAGACGATTCTCCCGGCACTCCTTGTGGCCCCGGGGCCGTCGAGCGTGACGATCGAGGGGGGCACGCACAACCCCTGGGCGCCGACGTTTGACTTCCTCGACCGGGTCTACCTGCCACTGGTGCGGAGGATGGGGCCGGTCGTCACGGCAACGCTCGAGCGCCACGGTTTCTTTCCCGCCGGCGGCGGGCGGTTTCATGTCGCCGTGGAGCCGTGCGGAGGCCTTGCCGGCATCGATCTGCTCGAGGGCGGCGCGGTGACCGCGCGGCGGGTGCGGGCGCTGGTGAGCAATCTCCCGGCGGCGATCGGTGAGCGCGAGGTCCGGCGGGTGATCGAACGGCTCTCCTGGGCTCCGGACTGCGGGCGGACCGACACCGTCGTCGCGCACGGGCCGGGGAATGTCGTTGAGGTGGAGATCGAGGCCACCGGTCTGACGGAGTGCTTCACGGCCTTTGGTCGCACCGGGACAAGCGCCGAGCGCGTCGCCGACGAGCTGGTCGGGGAGGTCCGCGACCATCTCGCGCTTGGGGCCCCAGTCGGCTGTCACCTCGCCGATCAGCTCCTCCTGCCGCTGGGGATCTCGGCCTGGCTGCCGGCGGTCGGCGCAAGCGCGCGGGGAGGGGCCTTTCGCACCGGGCCGCTGTCGCGCCACGCCACCACCCACATCGACGTGCTGCGGCAGTTCCTTGGCGTGCGGATCGAGGTTGCTCCCGAGCCCGACGGCCGCGTCTGCCTGGTGCGCGTCAGCCCTCCGCTGTGATCGATCATGTTTTCACGTCTCGGCGTATTCAGCCAGCAGGCTCTCGATCCGGGCAAACACCTCGGCCATGAGAGCCGAATCGGGGAGGAGCGTGACGCGGAAGTGGTCGCGGTAAGGGACATTGAAGCTCGACCCCGGGGCGACAAGGACATGCCTCCGCTCGAGGAGATCGAGGGCGAAGGCCTGATCCGAGAAGCCGGCCCCGGCAGCCCCGAGTCTGTCGGTGCGGATCCGCACGAAGCCGTACATCGCCCCCTCCGGAGCTTGAAGCGCGAGGAACCGGCTCTTGCTCACCGCTTCGAGGAGCGCCGCGCGGGTGGCGTGGAGCCGACCGCCGGGGCGGGTGAGGTCGAAGATCGACTGATGGCCACCGAGCGCCGTCTGCACGGCGTACTGCCCCGGAACATTCGAGCAGAGGCGCAGCGACGCCAGGAGCTCGACCGCCTGGAGGTAGTCGCGGGCATGCTCACGCTCCCCCGACACGCTCATCCACCCGACCCGCAGCCCACAGGCTCGGTAGATCTTCGAGAGCCCGCCGAAGGAGAGGCAGAGCGTGTGCCGGGCGAGGGTCGCCAGCGGTACAAATGACGCATCGCCGTAGAGCATCTCGTCGTAGATCTCGTCGGTGCACGCCACGAGATGGTGCGTTTCGGCGATTGCCGCGAGCCCGGTGAGGACCTCGCGCGAGTAGACGGCCCCGGTCGGATTGTTGGGATTGATAACGACGATCGCCCGCGTCCGTTCGGTGACGAGTTTCGCCACCTCGGCGGGATCGGGAACGAAGCCTTTCTCCGGCCGGCAGGGATAGTGGACCGCCTTGGCGCCGTGGATCACCACCGACGCTGTCCAGAGGGGGTAGTCGGGGCTGGGAACGAGGACCTCGTCGCCCGGGTTCAACAACGCCCGCATGGCGATCATGATCAGCTCAGAGACGCCGTTGCCGATGAACACCTCGTCGGCGGTGACATCCATCACGCCGCGCGTCTGCTGCTGCATGACGACCGCCTCGCGGGCCGGGAAGATCCCCTTCTGGTGCGAGTAGGGATCGGCCTGATGGAGATTCTCCACGATCGCCCGGCGCATCGCTTCGGGCATCCGAAAGCCGAAAGCGCCGGGGTTGCCGATATTCAGCTTGACGATCTCGTGCCCGGCCCGTTCGAGCTGCTCGGCCCGCCGCGCCAGCGCCCCGCGGATCTCGTATTTGACGTCGTGGAGGTGCTCGGAGGCGCGGAGAGTGGGTAGGCTCATAGCTGGGGAGTGCCGTGGGGCAGGGATGGCGAAGGGGCCGAGGGGCGCTGGATAGCCTCGCAAGCCTAGCATCACCGCCCGGTCCGCGCCAGCCGCCCGGATCGGGCGGGAGGCGTTGGATTCATTGGTACAAACGTCCAAGTGACAGTTGTTCCGGGATCTCGCCCCGGCTCTCAGTGCCAAGAAATCTGAGGCGTGGGGACGTTGCGATGGAATTCCTTTTCTTTCTCGGTGGCATTCTTCTTCTGGGAGTTCTCCTCGCGCCGATCGTGACCCTTCTGGCGGTCTGGAGGCTCGAGAGAGATCAGGAGGCCGGCTTTCGCCGCTTGACCCAGCGGCTGGATGCCCTCGAAGACTTCCGCCGCCCGGCCGCCGCTTCTGCCTCGAGCGTCGCCGCACGCTCGGCCGGTCTCCTTCCGCCTGCCATCGCCGCCGACAGGGGGGCGGCGGAAACGTCCCTCGAGCCGCCCCATCGACAGATCCCGGCTCCACGATCGACTGCAGAGACGTTCGACGAAAAACCCCGGCAGCAGCCGCCGCAACTTCCGGACCGCGTGGTGACGACTCCGGCCGAACGGCTCGCCGCCGACAATCGGTTCGCCGATGGGGGGCGTCCGGCGCCTCTCCCCCGCCGGCCATGGACCCCGCTGCCACCGCGGCCGCCGCGGCAGCCGAGTGCGTTTGAAAAGGCCGCCCAGGAGACCCTCGGGAAAATCTGGAACTGGATCATCGTCGGCGAAGAGCATGTGCCAAAGGGGGTGTCGCCGGAGTTCGCCGTCGCCAGCCAGTGGCTCCTGCGAATCGGCGTGATCACGCTCCTCTTCGGGATCGGCTTCTTCCTCAAGTATTCGATCGACAAGGGCTTACTGAACCCGTCGGCCCGCGTCGGCCTGACGGTGATCACCGGCCTGTCGATGCTCGTCGGTGGCACCCGCCTCCTCGGCCGCCGCTACCACGCTCTCGGCCAGGGGCTGATGGGAGGGGGGCTGGCGGCCCTCTACTTTGCGGTCTTCGCCGCGCATCAGATGTTCGGCCTGATCGGTGCCGTTCCCGCCTTTGCCCTGATGGTGCTCGTCACGGTTCTGGCCGGCGGGATCGCCATCGCGTTCGATTCGATGCTCGTCGCCGTTCTCGGGATCATCGGCGGCTACGCCACGCCGTTCATGCTTGAATCGACCCCGACGAGCCTCACGCCGCTGTTCACCTATCTCATCGTTCTCGGCTGCGGCGTCCTCGGGCTCTGCTTCCGGAAGAACTGGCCGCTGGTGAACTTGCTCGCCTTCGTCGGCACGTGGGGGCTCGTCATCCCGGCTATCAACACGCCGGGGTTGTACACCCCGGACCGGTTCTGGACCGTGTTTCCCTTCCTCGTCGGCTACTTCCTCCTCTTTTCGACCGCGACCTTCCTCTTCAAGATCGTTCGTGGGGTGAAGTCTGACCTCTTCGACCTCATCGCGCTGATCCTCAATGCCGCGGTCTTCTTCACCGTCGGCAGTGGGATGATCGACCGGGCGTACGGGGAGGCCTACGGCCGTCAGCCGGTCGCGCTGCTTGCGGTGTCGATGGCGGCCTTCTACGCCGCCCATGTCTGGATCGTGCTCCAGCGTCGCTTGATCGACCGCGAGCTCATCGTCTCCTTCCTCGGCCTGGCGTCGTTCTTCGTCACGATCACAATGCCGCTGATCCTCTCCCGTCAGTGGGTGACCGCGAGCTGGGCGATTCAGGCGGTGATCATGCTGTGGATGGCGGAGCGGCTCGGGAGCCGGTTCCTGCGGCTCGCCGCCAGCGCCGTTCTGGGGCTCGTCCTCTGCCGGTTCTTCTTCCTCGATCTCGGGGGGACGTTCCGGCCCGGCAGCGCGGTCGATGACCTGCCGTTGAGCGAGTTCGCCGTCACCCTCCTCGGCCGGCTCATCTCCTTCGGGATCCCGATCGCCAGCCTTGGCATGGCGGCCTGGTTCTTCCGGCGGGCCGCCGCCGCCGAAGCGGCCGGCTCGGCCGAGCGCGATCTGCCGATCGCTCCGGGCAACGACATCGGGGCTGTTCCATTCCCCTCGTTTGCCGAGGTCGCGGTGGCCGGAATCGTCGCCATGGCGGTCGTCTACCTCCACCTCGAGGTCGACCGGACCATCGGCTTCCTCCACATGCCGCTCCGCCTGCCGATGCTCACGATTCTGTGGATCGGCGCGGCGATGTTCCTCTTCAGCCGGATCCGGGGCTGGGGGGAACAGATCGGGGTTCCCCTCTTCGTCGCCGCCGGCGCCGCCGTCATCCTCAAGCTCTGCCTGTGGGATCTGCCGTCGTGGGGGCTACGCGAAGACTTCGTCTACGCCGGAGCCTGGTCCGGCCACGAGGCGCTCATGCGGCTGGTCGATTTCGGGGCGGTGACCGGTTTCCTCGTTGCGATCACTGCCCTGGCCACCACCCGCAAGCCTCTGGCCACCCTCCAGCAGGCATCGGCTGTCGCCGCCGTTGCCACGCTCCTCTCCTGGAGCACCCTCGAGGTCAATTCATACCTGGACACCTTCGCCCCCGGCCTCCGGGCGGGGGGCGTGTCGATCACCTGGGCCCTCTTCGCCCTCGCCTTCCTCATCATCGGCATCGGTCGCCGCCTTACGGCCCTCCGCTACTGCGGCCTCGCCCTGTTTGGAATCGTCGCGGTCAAGGTTTTTACCAGCGACCTCGACAGCCTCGATTCCTTCTACCGGATCATCGCCTTCCTGATTCTGGGCGTTCTCCTCCTCCTCGGCTCCTTCCTCTACCTCCGCTTCCGCGAGACGTTTGCGGTTGAGCCGACGCCGTCAGCGGGAGAAGTCTCCGATCCAACCACCGACGACCACCCCGATCAGGAGAACGACGCATGACCGGCCATTTCCCTCGCTTCCGCCTCCTCGTCGTGGTCCTCGCCGCCGTCGGCCTGCACCACGTCCACGCCGCCCCGGTCGATCAGCTCCGCTATCGGCGCCCGATCGCCGTTGAGGCCTCCGCTGGCGAGGAGCTCGTCGCCGTCGGACTCGATGCGGAGGTGGCGGCGGTGACCGAAACCGGCTTTCCCGACCTCCGCGTCATTGACGGCGCTGGGCAGGAGGTGTCGCGGATTCTCCGTCGGGCGAGCGTTGTGAAGATGCGGAGCGTGAGGCGATCGTTTCCTGCTCAGCAACCGCGGCTCAAGCCGCTCCCCGGCGGCGGCCTCGAGATCGAGCTCACGATCGACCCCGAGAAACATCCCGTTTCGATCGACGGATTCCGGATCGAGACACCGCTTCGCAACTTCGAGCAGGCTGTCCAGGTGCAGCGGCTCGACGAGGCCGGCGCCTGGAGGCCGGTCGGTGACGACACCCTCCTCTTTGACTACTCGCAGTACATGGATACGCGGCAACTCGACGTCTCCTGGCCGAAGGCGCAGCGGTTTCCCGCCGGTGGCACCTGGAGAATCACCGTCGACGAGCCGACGATCGAGCAGCAGTCGACGCTCTCCGAGGTCGTTCGGACCCTCGAGGGAAATGCTGAGACGAGTCGGAAGGAGAAGACGATCGTCGCGCGTCAGCCGTTTCGGATCGACTCGATCCAGGCCTGGCACACCGACGAGGCAGCTGAGGTCAAGGCTGCCGACGGCCTCGAGATGCCGATCGCGGAGTTCCGCGTCGAGGAGGAGCCGGAGGAGAAGCGGACGCGGGTGCGGGTGACAAGCGATCGGCAACCGATCACTGCCCTGCGGCTCTCGGTTGCCGACCGCAATTTCAGCAGGCCTGCCCGGGTGGAAGCTCCGCAGCCCGCGACGAGGAATCGCGAAGCCGGTAGCCGCCCACCGCAGATCGTCGGGACGGCCCGTGTCCACCGCATCGATCTCCGCGGCATCAGTTCGGAGGCGCTTGCCATCCAGATTCCGGAGTCTCGGTATCCCGACTATGAGATCGTGATCGACAACGCCGACAGCCAACCGCTCGACATCACCGGCGTGACGGCGGTCGGCCTGGCCTACGAGG
>SIAG01000218.1 GCA_009691925.1 Planctomycetaceae bacterium | reverse complement strand
GTAGGCGGGGTCGTGCCCAGTGATGGTAGTTCCTTTCAGAATGGCTAGCTCGGTCTCTCCAACGGATAGAGTACTGCCCTCAATGGCATTTGATTCCGCTATCTGCGAGAATCGCGTTTCGCCGTAATAGGAACGCAGCGTCTCTTCACTGAGCGTGCCCGCGCGGCGTAGGATCATGACGCGTTCTTCGATATCTTGAAGGCGACTAAGGACCTGCCCAGCGGCGGTGTCGCTCATTGAATAAACGGTGGTCTCAAGCCCAAGCATCGTGACTCTTGTTTTTTGAAGGAGGTGGTGGCAAAAACATGTGCCGGTCGGTCTTAATGTCCGTTAGTCGTGCATCAAGTGGAGTGTGGTCGTCAGTTCGCCGTCTGGGGGCACGCCCGTTGTGTCAGACGGTAGGAGACGTCCTCGCTGGATGGCGTTGTTGAAGAGCGGAAAAGCGAGCGACGTAACTCAGATGAACTCTGTGGTTGTGAAGAGCCGGTGTGGTTGGTATTGCCGTGCGATCGCTGGCTGCAAGGGAGGTCGTGACTCACACTGATGACGTGCTCAGGTCAAGGATTACTGTCATTGACCATCCTAGCGAGCACCTATTTGCTGTCCGTTCCACCTCGCTGGCTGGCGGGATTACCCTCGCTAAATGCCCATTTCTATTAGATCCGCTGTCATGATCGACGGCCAGTTTCTCCTCACCGCTCATGCCTCCACTCTCGGCGGCAACAACGCCGCCCCAGGGCCGCCAAGCCGTGCCCGGCCGAGGTGACCGCCACCGGTGCCGCCATGGGCAAGTCCCGCGGCCCCGTTTGCAAATTAGCCTAATCGCGCGGCCCGCCCTCGATTTGCCTTCCGCTTGTTTCCCACCAGCCACTTTCATCGCCGCAAGAGGTTAACTCTTGCGGCGGCATCTTGCTATCGAGCGAGCCACTGTGAGCCGGACGCCCGGGGGAAGTGGCTGCCGATTCGGGGGCAGCCGGCGGGCCGGTGTTGGGGCCGTTCGGTGCGCGTTTAGACGCGTAGGCGGCAGAGCGAGGTTCGGTGGGGTTGTAGGCGTAAACGACCGCGGTGCGCGGCTGCGGCCCGCTGCGAGGGGACGCATCGACGGAATGCCTAGCGGCAGGGGGCCGCCGCCGTGATTCGTTCGGCGTTCCTTCTGCGACGGAGTTAGCCGTCGATTACCGAGTCGAGGACTGCCCGCCACTGCTGGAGCCAAGCTACTGCCTCGTCGGCGGACTCGAAGAAGACATTCGTCAGGTCGGACAGCGCTTCTCGACTCTCGGGCAGGCCGTCGAAGAGGGCGTCGAGTTGGCCCAGGGCCTGCCGACCTTGCTCGATGCCGGCCTCGGCCACCCAGCGGCTGACTCGCAGCGGATCGATCTCGAAGTGGTCAGCCTCGCACGAGCAGCCGGGGTGACAGTCGTTCGTGGAGAGCATGAGGCCCCAGGGCGGCTCGGGGATGAGAGGTAGCATGCGGCCTCCGCACCGATTGCCAAACGTTCTCGACCAGCAGCGACCGGTTCAGACGACCCCAGCTAGGTCGTCCGCAAATCAGGAAAGCAGCGAGTTCGGCAACAGGGCACCGGCAACCCAGGGCGACTGCGCCATGATGCGTGGCCCTCGCGCAGCTCCTTCCCCGCCGGGAACGGCTACTTCTTAGCGGCGGGCGCGGGCTTGCTCGCCGGGGCCTTCTCGGATGCCTTCCGCGGAGCAACCTCCAGCTTCTTCTCCTCCGGCGTTTTCTCCACCGGGGTCTGCTCCTCCGGCTTGGCCGCCTCGGGAAGGACTTCGAGCGTGAGCGGGTCGCGGAGCGGCAGGTGCGTCACCTCGCCGCCGAAGAAGTCGGCCATCGCGGCCCGCTTCCCCAGATCCCCCGTCGCGATCTCGTCCCAATCGCCCACCACCAGGATCGCCAGCTTGGCCGGATCGAGATGCTTCTGGGCTACGCGGAGAAGATCCTCCCGCGTCACGGCGCTCACCTTGTCGCGATAGCTCTGCCAGAACTGCGGATCCCGCTTTGTCCACTCGTCGTTGACAAACACCCGGAGCATCGCCGGCTTGCTCTCGAACTGCCGCGGGAAGGTCTCGATCGCCGCCAGCTTCGCTGTCTCCAGCTCCTCATAGGTCACCGGCTCCGTCCGCACCCCCTCGATCAGATCGAGAATGATCTTCGTCGCCAAGGCAACCGTCGCATTCTTGCTCTCGAAACGGGCCTGGAACTGCCCCGGATAGTCGACCTTCGGCGCCACCGCCGATGCCGCCGAATAGGCCAGCCCCTCGTTGCTCCGCACCTGCTGCATGATCCGGCTGGTGAAGCCCGAGCCACCGAGGATGTCGTTGAGGAGCAGCAGCGGGATTGCATCGGGATCGTCGCGCTCGATCGACCGCATCCCCATCACCACCTTCCCCTGCGGGATGTCTTTGGGAACATGGTAAAGGCCGGGGGCGAGCTCGGAAGTCGGCGCGACCGGATCAGGAACCGCAGGCCCCTTCTTCCAGCCGGCGAAGGCCTTCTCCAGCTTGGCGAGCATCTCCCGCTCGTCGAAGTCGCCCGTTACCGACACGATCATGTTGCCAGGATGAAAGATCCGCGCGTGCACCGCGCGGAGACGGTCGGTCGTCATATCGGCGACACTCGCCGCCGTCGGCTCACGCGATTCGAAGTGGTCGGTGCCCCACAGGAGCCGCTTCCACTCCCGCGAGAGAATCGACGAGGCGTCGTCGTTGCGCTGCTTGAGGGCCTCGAGCAAGCGGCCCTTCGAGGTTTCCAGCCGCGCCTCATCAAACCCCGGCTTCCGCAGCATGTCGACAAACAGCCCCAGGCTCTCGTCGAGATTGCTCGACAGACAGTTGAGCCCGGCCGTCGTGAAGGCATCGTTGCTCCCCACCCCCATCTCGGTGGCGAGGAAGTCGAGCGCTTCGTCGAAGTCAGCCGGCTTCGACTCGACTGTGCCCCCCTCGCGCACCATCCGTGCGGTCGTGGCCACGAGCCCGGGAACATCGGCCGGATCGAGCGATGCCCCCCCCTTGAACGTGATCGAGATCTTGACGAGGGGAAACTCATGGGACGGCGCCACATACACCACCGTGCCATCGGCGAGCGTGCGACGGAATTGCTTCGCCTCCGGCACCTTGAAGTCGAGTGATTGAAACTCAATCTCCTCGGGCCGCGCCGGAAGCACCGCGGGCTCCTCCGCGTGCGCCACCAGCCCCGCTGCCACAACGGTAAGGATTCCCACAAGAGCACCAAAGCGGTGGAACGTCGTCACGGAAAACACCTGGGAAAGGAGGGATGGATCGGGGAAGGAAGCGAATCCGAAACTCGACGCCGCGTCACTCCCCAGCTTTGCGGCGGAACGTCGCCACGCTGCGGTTGGTGGGGGAGAAGTATTCGTTGGCGACTCGCTGGATGTCGGCCGCCGTGACGGCCTCGTACTTCCGCGGGCCGTCGTTGATCTCCTTCCAGTCGAGCGTCGCCTCGGCGACGGCCAGCTGAACGAGCAACGACATGTTGCTCTCAAGACGCCGGTAGTTGCCCGCCGCCACCCGGTTTTTCACCTTCCGCAGCTCCCGCTCCGGAATCTCCGCGGATTGGAGCTCCGCCAGCTCCTCGTACCAGGCCGCCTCGAGGGCTTCGGGGGTCGCCTCGCCGCGGGTCTCCGCCTCGAAGGCAAACAGGCCGGCATACTTCCGCGTGTCGGACGTCGCCTGGACGCCCGAGGCAATCGCCCGCTCCTCGACCAAGCCCCGGTAGAGCCGGCCGGTGCGCTCGTTCAAGATTTCGGCGAGCATGTCGAGCGGATAGCTGTCGACATGGCCTCCCGGGACGGTGTGATAGCGGATCTCCACCGATGGCGGGAAATCCCCCTCGGCGTTCATCCGCTGCTCGGCCAGCTGGTCGACCTCGAGGGTCACCACCGGCGGCGGTGCTTTCTTCCCCGGCTCCAGCCGGGAAAAATAGCGGGTGATGAAGTCCTTGGCCGCGGCCGCGTCGAAGTCGCCGACAACCACGCCGACGAGATTGCCGGGGCGGTAGTAAGTGTTCCAGTATTCCTGCGCCTGCGCCTCGGTGTAGCTGTTCAAATCGCTCGGCCAGCCGATGACCGGCCAGGAATAGCCGCAGGAGGCCCAGAACATGCTGTCGAACTGCTCCTGGAAGCGCCCCGTCGGCGTGCTGTCGGTCCGCAGCCGACGCTCTTCGTGGACGACGTCGCGCTCGGAGTAAAACTCGCGGAAGACGCTGTCATGGAGCCGGTCACTCTCCATCCAGGCCCACAGCTCGAGCTTGTTGGCGGGAACGGTGATGAAGTAGCAGGTGAGGTCGAAGCTCGTGAAGGCATTCAT
This sequence comes from Planctomycetaceae bacterium, assembly GCA_009691925.1. GTDB lineage: Bacteria > Planctomycetota > Planctomycetia > Pirellulales > UBA1268 > QWOP01. The sequence continues at coordinate 2,629 of SIAG01000218.1, read as the reverse complement.
GCCGCTGCCGCCCGCCTTCGTGTAGACCTGGTCGAACTCGTCTTTGACGATCGTCGCCGTCGCGGCGCCGTCGTCACCGCGCCCCTGCTGGGCCTTGATGAGGCTGTCGAGGCGGGCGCGGAGAACGCGGAGGGCCTGGGTGTCGTTGGCGGGATCCCACGGATCGTCGATCTCGCCCTTCAAATAACGGTCGTATTGCTCCGTCCACACCATCTGGTTGAGCGCCTCGCGCACCTGCCGCTGCTCGGTGCGGAACTCAGCATCGCGCTTCGCGTCGCGGGTGCCGATCGTGTCGGTGCCCTTGAACATCATGTGCTCGAAGAAGTGGCTGATCCCGGTGATCCCGGGGCGCTCGTTGACGCTCCCGACCTTCGCCACCCACCCGGCGCTGACGACGTTTGGCTGGTCGGTGCGCGGCACGAGGAGGAATTGCATCCCGTTGGGGAGCGTGAGCTCCTCCACCGCCACCTGCTGGGCGGTGGCCGGCCGGATGGCAACAAACAATCCCGTGACGAGAACCAGGAGGCACCCGAAGCGGGCCTGGCGCGGGGGCATCATGCGGGGATTCCGGAAGGGGGAAGGGGGTGGAGGTGGGGAACGGCGGCGGAACAATGCCCGATTTATAGCAGGGTGCCCCGCGAAGGGGGAACGTCAGCCGACGCGCCCGGAGAGCCCCCACTGGAGGAGCGTGAGGAAGATCTCGAAGACGATCAGGCCGACGATCGCGTATTCCACCCGCAGTGCCCGCCGGTTCTGGAGCAGCTCGAGGGCCGTCTCGGCCGTCCGCGAGATCAGCGCGAGCTTGCCATGGAGGGCGGCAAACCGCTCGCGGATCTCAAACTCGTCGCGGAGCCGGGCCCAGATCCGCTCGAGCTCGGGGTGATCCCAGAGGAGCTCCGGCGCGTCGTCGACGCGGGCCCCGGCCACGACCCGGTGCTCGGCCAGGAGGGCCGTTCCCAGGTGCTGGAGGAGCTCGTGCGCCGCCCGGCCCCCGCGGCCCCAATGATCGAGGTTCACGGCGAACGGCTCGATCCGCTCAAACTGCCGCTCGATGTTGCGCTCGTGATGGGCCAGCGACACGCTCTTGGCCATGATGTCGGCCACCACCTGGAGCTTCTCGAGGGTGACATCCGCGAGGACGAGGACATTCCCCTCGAACGTCTCCCGCGCGCCGCCGGCGCGGATCTCGAGCCCTTCGGTCTCCCGATCGGCCGGCCCGAGCGGCTGGCGGAGATGGGGGCCTATCTGCCGCAGATACTCCGACACCCCTGCCGGGGAGACGCCGAAGAACACCACCGCCCCGTAGCGAAAGAGGACGGCCACGCCGGTCGTTCCGCGCCCCGCCCCGAGCCCGCCGGCCGGGGAACCGGCGATTCCGAGCCCATCGAGCGCGCCGATCAGCTCCACCACCAGCGGCGCTCCGCCGGGGCGCTCCGCAGCGCCCAGCGCCCCCAGATCGATCCCCGTGCCGGCGAGCACCGCCTGCGCCCGGAAGGCGTGCGCGGCTGTGCTCGAGCCAGCTGGAGGAGTGTTGTCGGGCGCGGGGGGGGATTCGGACATCGGCAGACCGGAGGGAGTGTCTGGGGGCCACAGCCGCGCACGACGGCCAAGTGGGGCCTTCCCGGACCTTCAGCCTACACCGGCCCAGAGGATCCAACCGTGGAAAGATTTCGGCGACGGAGGCTGCAGCCATGCCATCAATCGACAGGCCCGACCCGGTGATCCCCGGGCATCTGCTCGCGGAGCACCGCGAGTTGTTTCAGCAACGCTCGGCGCTTTGCACGATGCTCCCCCCGGCTGCGATCGCACGCGCCGAGAACGGCGTCGGCCAGCAGGGCTCCAACGAGGATCTCGGCCTCGACGACGGTCGCAAGGGTCGCGTTCAGCCGAATACCACCGTCCGCCGGCCATGGAGGAAGACGCGCTCTTCGGCCACCAGCCGCACCGCCCGCGCCAGCACGAGCTTCTCGACATCGCGGCCCGCCTGCGCCATCCGCTGCGGCGTGTCGGCATGGCTCACCGGGATCACGTCTTGGGAGATGATCGGCCCGGCGTCGAGCTCGGCGGTGACAAAGTGCGCCGTCGCCCCGATGAGCTTCACGCCGCGCTCGTGGGCCTGCTTGTAGGGGCTCGCCCCGGCGAACGCCGGCAGGAACGAATGGTGGATGTTGACGATCCGGTCGGCATAGTGGCCGATCGCCCCCGCGGAGAGGACCCGCATGTAGCGGGCGAGGACGACATACTCCGGCGCATACCTGCGGATCTCCGCAAACAGCGCCGTCTCGTGATCCTCCCGCGAGATTCCCTCGTGAGGGACGTGATGAAAGGGAACGTCGAATCGCTCGACCAGGCCCCGCAGGCAATCGTGATTGGAAACCACCGCCTCGATCCGGACCGGGAGATCGCCGCAGGAAGCCAGGAGCAAAAGCTCGCCGAGGCAGTGGGGCTCGCGCGTCGCACAGACGACGATCCTCCGGACAGCATCGCGGCTGACGCGGACGGTCGCCCCGGCGGGGAGCGCGGCGATCAGGAAGCGCTCCAGATCGGCCGCCGCCACGGGGCCCGCGGCGGGGGTCACTTCGGCACGGAAGAAAAACCACCCCTCGGCGGCATCGACGTATTCGTGGTT
>SIAG01000217.1 GCA_009691925.1 Planctomycetaceae bacterium | reverse complement strand
AAGAGAAAATAGTTTGAGCCGTAGGGATGCTGGTTGTACGGCGGATCGAGGTAGGCCAGATCGACCGGCCGGGCCTGGAGCGCGGCGGCGTGGGCGTCGGCCTGGAAGACCTCGAAGGAGCATTCGAAGCGGCTCAAGATCGGGGGCTCAAGGCGGATCGCGCCAAGGATCCGCTGGAGCGCATCAGACCCGGTGCCGCCGAACTGGCCGATCCCCGTCTGCCTGTTTTTGTAGAAGCCTTTGAAGACGCCGGCGGTGTTGGCGTGGATCGAGGCTTCGCTGATTAGGGGGGCGAGGAGGAGATCGCGGAGATGGGCAGGGGCCGTGTCGATGAGTTGCCGGTAGGCGTCGAGCCGGCGGGCGTTGGCACGGGTGTAAAAAACACGGTCGTCAGCCGTGATCTGCTCCTCGTCGCGCGGGGCATACATCGTCGCGATGAATCCGCTGGGGGCTTGAGGCAACGAGGCACGGTCGTTGAAGTCGGCGATGACGTCCGCGAGCGTGGCCAGATCGACGTCGCTGCGGTTGGTGAGAAAACAGCGGCTGGCGACGGCGGCATAGGCTTCGAGATCGTTGGCGATCAGGTGCGACGCATGCCTCTTCAGAAATCGGGAGACGATCCCCGAACCGCTGAAGACGTCGAAGCAGGCGAGCAGATCCCGGCCGAGGCGCCGTTTGACCTGCTCGACGGCGGCTTCGATCGGCGCCAGGAGCGCCCGCTTGTTCCCGAGGCAGGTGATCAGTTGCTTCGTGAGGTAGTCGGGGTATTCGCGGCAGTCGCCGTCAGTCATCGACCGTCACCTGCCGTGCCTTGATCGCCCGGGCGACGAGGTGGAGGAGGAAGCCGATCGGCCCGAGGAGGAAGGTGAGAACGAGGCACCCACTCCGCACCGGCCAGGGGATCCGCAGACGCACCGCGTCGCGGGCGATCCACGCCCCCACCACCATGTCGAAAACGAGATAGTGGGTCCAAGCCGCGGCGAAGACCCAGTCGTCGGCGAAGGCGATCCGCAGCCCGGCTATCGAGCCGAGCTCGTCAGGCGACGGTCCCCCAGTGAAAAGCTTCCAGATGATCACGACCGCGTAGGCCGCCGCGAGTGCGCCGGGGAGGAGCACGGCGCAGAGGAGCCCAGAGACTTTTCTTTTGCCGGGCAACGCCAGCAACGTCATCCATCCCAGCAGGGCGACGGTGTTCGTGATCCGGAAAAATTGTTCGGCCATGCACGATAGCTTACCGAAAACCCGGCCGCCCCCGATGGGGAAGGAGCCGGTCGCCAGGTCGCGACGAGGCCCCCGGCGCCGGGGATCATGACGGCCTCCGCGAGATGGCTCCTGCCGTGCCGTGGCCTGACTACCGCCGCGGATCGTGGTAGAAACGGCTCGACATCGCCGCAGGCTGCCCGTCAGGGGCGAGTCTGAGTGGCCCCCGCGATCCGTGCCCGATTCCCGCCCCTGTCGGAGATGATCCCGTGCGCGTGCTCGTCATCGACGACGAAGACTCCGCCCGCTGCGCGGTGGCCCAGGGGCTGCGGGCAGCCGGGGTCGAGGTGCTCGAGGCAGCCGACGGTCCGGCGGGGCTTGCCAAGGCCCTCGACGGCGGCGTCGACTTGGTTGTCCTCGATCTCCGGCTGCCGGGGATGGACGGAGAGGAGGTGCTCGCGAAGCTGCGGCGCTCCAGCGCCGTGCCGGTGATCGTCGTCTCGTCGAAGCGCCACGAGGATGACCGTGTCGGGGTGCTCGATCTCGGGGCCGACGACTATCTCGTCAAGCCGTTTACGATCCGCGAGCTCGAGGCCCGCATCCGTGCGGTGCTGCGGCGAAGCGAGGGGGATGTGACCGCGGCAACCGCGATCGGCGATGTGACGATCGACTTCCCTTCCCGGACGGCGACGTGCGGCGGCGAACCGGTAGCGCTGACGGCCCAAGAATTCGCCCTCCTCGCCTGCCTCGTGCGCCACCGCGGCCGGCTCGTCAGCCGGGCGATGCTCGAGGAGGCGATCCACCCTGGGGAGAACGTTCCCGAGGAGATGGTGAGCAACGTTGTCGACGTGCTCGTCCTCCGTTTGCGGCGGAAGCTGGGGCGCGACCTGATCACGACCCGCCGCGGCCAGGGCTTCATCATCGACGGTGTCGGGAGATGACAGACCTTTCCGACGATCCCACCGCGCGGCAGGAGAAGAGGCCCTCGCTGCGGCGCCGCTTCATGCTCACCTTCGGCGTGCTGTTTGTCGTCGGGGCCGTGGTCCTCCGCCTGATCCATTATTCGACGACCGCGACGGCACCCAACGCCATCGAGCATGGTGCCACCGGCGATCGGATCGAGGTGGTGCTCGTGGCCGAGGCGACCCGCTGCCGGATGGCGGTGATCGACCACGGCCCGGGCGTCCCCGTGCTCGCGCTTCCGAAGCTCTTCGATCGCTTCCACAGCGGCAAGGCTTCCGGTGGCCACGGCATCGGTCTGGCGCTGTCGCGCCGCATCGCCCAAAGCCATGGGGGCGATCTCGTCCACGAGCCCACCCCCGGCGGCGGAGGGACGTTTGTCCTCCTCCTTCCGGCGACGCTCGAGCCTTCGTGAAGGCCGCGTGACGGGAACCATGAACGGCGCATGAACACGCCATGAAATCCGCATGAAGTGCGGCCTGGCCGCCGACCTGCGGCTGATGCACGGCGTAGTGGAGGCATGGATTCCGGCGCGTGCCGGACCGAGACGGCGTTGCCGCCGTCGCTCCCCTGGTCGTTCACCCCCCGAGGCTCATCATGAATCCCATCTGGCAGTTCTGCTCGATGTTCCGGGAGTTTCCCTCCCGCCAGCTGCGTCGGGGTCATGCCCGCAGCCTGGCCCGCACGGCGCGGCGCGGCATGACGCGCCTCGGGAGCGAGTCGCTCGAAGGGCGGGCGATGATGTCGGCCACCGTTCCCGATTACAAAGTCGTGCAGGACTGGGGCTCCGGCTTTCAGGCCGGGATCACGCTCGACAACCGGGGCACCACGCCGGTCAGCGACTGGAAGGTGAGCTTCGACTATGGCGCCCAGATCAATTCGATCTGGGACGCGCGGATCGTGTCGCATGTCGGATCGACCTACACGATCGCCAACACCGGCTGGAACGGCATGCTCGACGCGGGCAAGAGCGTCGCCTTCGGGTTCATCGGTGCCGGTGCTGCAGGCACCTCGCCGGCCACGCCGTCGCGCTGGTTCCTCAATGGCGAGCCGATCGGCAGCGACGGCACGCCGCAGGCGCCGCCGCTGCCGCAGATCGCGCTCGGCGCCGCGTCGGTCAAGGAGGGGGCCGTGGGGGGCGGTGCGAAGGCGGTCTTCGCGCTGTCGCTCTCCGCCCCCTCGGCAGTGCCGGTGACGGTCGCCTATCGGACAGCCGATGGCACGGCCGTGGCGGGGCGCGATTTCACCGCCACCAGCGGCACGGTGACGTTTGCCCCCGGGGCGATGAAGGCGGAGGTGAGCGTGGCGGTGATCGGCGATGCCACGACCGAATCGAGCGAGACTTTCTCGCTCGTTCTCTCCGCGCCGCAGGGGGCCACGCTCGCCCAGGCAAGTGCCGTGGGGACGATCCTCGACGACGACATCGCTCCAGTGGGCCAGGGGGTGAGCGTGGCATTCACCGTCACGGGGCAGTGGAGCAACGGCTTCGGTGGGGAGATCAAGCTCACCAACGGCGGCACGACGCCGATCCCCGGCTGGAAGCTCGGATTCACCGCGCCGTGGACGATCGCGTCGGCCTGGAATGCGACGCTTGTCGGCACTTCGGCCGTCGCCGGCGGGACTCGCTTCACCGTGGCCGACGCCGGCTTCAATGGCACCGTGCCGGTCGGTGGGAGCGTGACGATCGGCTTTGTCGGCGCCGGTGCCGGCGCGATTGCCTCCCCGACCGACTGGACGCTCAACGGCCTGTCACTTGGTGGCGGGAGCGGCGGCGGCACGGGTGGCGGGACGGTCGCGCCGCCGTTGCCGTCGATCGTGGTCACGGGAGCTGCCGTGAAGGAGGGGGCGGCTGGGACGACGGCGAAGTCGGTGTTCACGCTATCGCTCTCCGCGGCGTCGGCCACGCCGGTGACGGTTGCCTACACGACCGCCGATGGTACGGCGAAGGCCGGCAGCGACTACACCGCCTCGAGTGGCACTGTCACCTTCCCGGCCGGAGTAACGACGCAGCAGGTGAACGTGGCGGTGATCGGCGACGCGACGGTCGAAACCGACGAGACCTTCTCCCTCACGCTCTCCGCACCGCAAGGGGCGAAGCTCGCCCAGTCATCCGTCAGTGTGGCGATTGTCAACGACGACGCGGCACCGAGCGTGGTCGGTGGCGACATCACGAAGACCGACAAGGTGCTGACAGCCTATTTCCCCGAATGGGGCATCTACGGCCGCAACTTCCAGGTGGCGGATGTTCCCGCTGACAAGATCAACCACCTCATCTACTCGTTCCTCGATCTGAAGAGCAACGGACAGGTGGCGATCTTGGATAGCTATGCGGCGCTCGACAAGCGGTTTAGCGCAGCGGAGTCGGTGTCGGGGGAGGCCGATCTGTGGTCGTATCCAGCCAACGACCCGCGTGCGCAGCAGACGGTATGGGGCAATTTCAATCAGCTCGCCGAGCTGAAGGCGAAGGCTCCCCACATGAAAGTGCTCATTGCCGTGGGGGGATGGACGCTGTCGGACAACTTCAGCACCGTCTGCTCGACCCCGGCGGGGCGGGAGGCGTTTGCCAGCTCACTCGTGAACTTTCTCACCACCTACCGGATGTTTGACGGCATCGACTTTGATTGGGAGTATCCGGGCGGCGGTGGCGAGGCGGGCAATTCGGCGAGCCCCAGCGACGGTGCCAACTATGCCTCGCTGTTGCAATTGGTGCGGCAGAAGTTCGATGTCCTCGGGGCCCAGTTGGGACGGCGGTACGGGATCTCGGTCGCCTCACCGGCGGGGATCGACAAAATCGCCACCTTCAATCTGGCCGGGCTCGCGCCGTCGGTCGACCATTTCAATCTCATGTCGTACGACTTCCACGGCACATGGGAGACGACGACGGGCCATCAGTCGGCGTTCACCGGCGACGCGGCCGGGTATGACATCCAGACGGCGGTGAAGGCCTACCTCGCGGCCGGCGTGCCTGCCGCCAAGGTGATCCTCGGGGCGCCGCTCTACACGCGGGCCTGGAGTGGCGTGGCGGACGGGGGCGATGGTGGCTACTTGGAGAAGTCGTCGGGGGCGGCCGTGGGGACGTTCGAGAAGGGGGTCTACGACTACAAAGACCTCGTGGTGCAGCTGCGGGCTTCGGCGGGCGGGTGGAAGCTCTACTGGGACGACACCGCCCAGGCGGCCTATGTCTACGATGCTGCCAACAGCGCCTTCAGTTCGTTCGAGACCCGGGCCTCGATCGCGCAGAAGTCCGACTGGGCGGAGCGTTTAGGCCTCGGCGGGATGATGTTTTGGGACATCAGCGGCGACGCCCTGGGAACGTCGGAGAGCCTCGTCGATGCGGCCTATGAATCGTGGGTGCTCGGCGACAGCATGAGCACGATCCGGGCCCGCTCGAAGCTGATAACGGAGATCGTTGTTGGTGGCGACGGCGTGATCGCTGCCCTGCCAACGACGTAAGCCTCTAGATAAAGCACACGGCCGCATCCGCTCGGGAAACCCGGGCGGATGCGGCGTGGCAAAAGGCTTTGAGGAGTTCTCAGAGCGATCAGGGAAGAATGACGCCGTCGATCACATGGATCACGCCATTATCGGTCTTGATGTCGGTCTTCACGACCTTCGACATGCCCTTGGCGGTACCGACCTTGACGACGTCGCCATCGACCGTGATCTTGATGACCGTTCCGCCGGCGGTCTTCGCTTCCTTGAGCTTGACGACGTCTGCGGCCATGGCGGAGCCGGGGACAACGTGAGCGAGGAGGATCGCCTTGAGCTTTGCCTTGTTTTCGGGCTTAAGAAGATCCTCAACGGTGCCCTTGGGAAGCTTGGCGAAAGCTTCATCGGAAGGAGCGAGAACGGTGAACGGACCCTTGCCCTTGAGCGTATCGACGAGATCGGCAGCGCCGAGCGCTGCGGCAAGCGTCTTGAACGTGCCGGCCTTGACGGCGGTATCGACCAGATCATCGGCCACCGACATGGACGCTCCGCCGAGCGTGAACGCGACGAGGGTCAACAAAGCAACCAATCGATTGACGGTCATGAAAAAACTCCTGGGAAAAAAAGTGTCGAGAATCGAAGAATCGTAGGCGGCTGCTCGGTGTTGGCAAGAATTACGGATTTTCGGAACCCTCAAGCGCGGCAAACCGGCCCCCCACTTGGGCAGGCGGGGGGGCGGGATCGCCAAGATCGGGTGGGAATTCGGCCAATGGTCGAAAAAGGGAGTGCTGCGAAGAGCCTGAGGCCGGCGGTTAAAATCTGGCCATGGAAACCGTGCGGCTTCTCTTCTTCACCGCGCTCTGGACGGCCGTCTGGGGGGCGCCGCTGCCGCAGCTTTCCCGCCGCGTGGAGCTCATCGCCGGGTTGATCCCGTTTGCGGCGTTCGGCCTGCGGGTGTTCGCTGCCTGTTTCCTCGGGGTACCGGAGGACGACCCTATCCGCCGGGCGGTCGCGCCGCTGGTCGACTGGGTGAACGGCGTCTCCGGTGTGCCGCCCTACCAATGGGTGCTCGACGTCACGGTCGCGATCGGCCTGGTGTGGTTGGCGTCGATCGCTGGCATCCCGCGCCGGTGGCGGCTGGCCACGATCTGGGTGATGCCGGCGGTGGCGGTGGCGAGTCTGGCGAGCCTTCACTTCGCTGGCCTGCCGATCGAGCGATGGCTCGTGCCTTGGTGGCGATAGCGGAAGCCGGGATCGCGGGGCCCGCGTACCCCGGGAGAGTGACGATCGAATGGCCCGAGGCCTTGTGCTTGTGCAGCGCGGGAATCCGACGGACCGTAGTTCTAAGTTTCGGCAGCACGGCACTTGCGACGAGTGCCGTGGGCGGTTGCACCAGGTGTTGCACCAGCGGG
>SIAG01000216.1 GCA_009691925.1 Planctomycetaceae bacterium | reverse complement strand
TGGGTCGTCCGGCCGATGCAGGAAAACCTCGGGGAGACGCCGGCGGAGGCGATCAGGCCCGGCTCGAAGTTTCTGCGGGTGATGGCCAACATCACGCCGGAGACGGCGGTGACGCTGTGGTGTTATCCCGACAGCTTCGAGGCCTTCCGGAGCGTCCGCGAGGAGCTTCACCGCCGCGGCCTCCCCACCGCGGGGCGCCCGCTCCCCGAAGGGGCCCCGATCGGCGGCTCCGCCGACGGCAGCAAGTCGGTCGTGCAGTAGGGGCGTGCCTGACCGGCACAAACCGGCATCTGAAGGGTGGGGGCACAAGTTCGTTGCCGAGCGTGCCCCAACGGTCGATTCAGAGTCGGTTCTCGTCGACGTGTTCCCCCGCGACGTACCGCGTGGCGAGAGGCAGAGAAGCTCGTTCGGGCTGATCGGTGACGTTCGTCACCAGATCCCCAAGCCGCACCCGCGTTCACCCCTCGCGGGATCGCGTCTTTTTGTTCGTCATGCCGTGCCCTCCAAGCCCGATCGCGGCTCTGCGTTCGAAGAAGTGCTGCCGTCTGCGGAGCGGCGGCGGATGAATGTCTCCAGCGGCACTGCCATCTGTCCCGGGACCACGTCCGGCGGCGGGAGCCGCGGCTCCGAGGCGATGCGCTCGTCGCTCTCGCGTCGTGCCTGGGTCCGATCGTCGGGGGATGGTTGATTCATTGGGAACTTCCGCCTTTTTGTCAGGCAGCCAGCTTGATCGATCGAAAGTTTTGCTCGTGCCGATGCATTTGGGGCTGGCTCATTCCTCGCCCACCAGGCCGCCCGAAACTGTCTCAAGGCGCGTGAACGAGTCGGTGTCGAGTTTCTGTTTCAGTCGTGTCAGGGGCGATGAAAACGGGATGCGTTTTTCGTGCTGCAATCGGCCGACAACGATGCCCGCTCCGACCTGTTGCTGCTGGGAAAACTGGCCGATCTCTGCGGCCGATGGGGGCCGATTGCCGAGAGCTTCGACAAACGTCTTCCAGGCCGAGCGTGGGATCAGCCGGTCGGCGGCGAATGCGTCTGCTTGACGTTCCTCGTCATCGTCGGAGCCCGAGTCATCGGCGTCGACATGGGTCTTTTTCTTGCCATGGAGAACGACGTGGGCCGCTTCGTGGAGAAGCGTGAACCAGAGTTGATCGGTGGTGGAGTAGCGATTACTGACAACGATCATTGCCCGATCAGAGGTAAGCCACTCGGTCGCGCCAAAGGCCGAGCAGGCCTTCGGTCGCCGCACGAAGACGAGTGCCACCCCTGCCCTGGCCCAATCGAGCTGGATCTCTTTGAGGGCACCGACTGGATCAGCCGCCATGCTTTTCCGGCAGGATGAATCGAGCGTGGCGAGGAACTGCGACTTGCTCCAAGGGCCTGTCTCGATGGCGGCGGCAGCGATCTGCGCCCGCCGCAGCCAGGCGGCGACGGCGCCCACTTTGGCGCCTGGCCCGAGCGTTCCGGCCCGAAAGGCGACAAGCTGAGATGCGTAGCGATCGCGCCAGCCCTTTACCGATGCCACGCCGAAAAAACGCAGGCAGGCATCGACGGTGGCCGTCGCCTCGCCGCCGGCGTCAATCCAGCCCAGCTTCCGCATGTCTGCCAGGGGCAGCTCCTTGAGCCAGGGGCGGTCTGCATCATGGCGTTTCAGCGACTCCCGCTCGGCCAAAGCCGCCTGGTAGTTCGCCTCGCGGTTCAACCAGAACTGCGTTGACCCGCCGAGCGTGAGCGAAAGAGCGACGGCTGTATCGCTCGTGATCCGAGTCTTGTTTTTGACGAGGTCGTGGACGTGCTTCTTCGTCCTGCCCATCCGCTCGGCGAGGTCGGCCTGAGTCCAGCCGAGCGCCTCCAAGCTGTCGAGGATCGTGTCTGCGGGTGGGGATAGCCGGCGTGGCCAGCGCTTCTCGGTCTGTGTTTCAGCCATCGTGATAGTCCTCGATATGCGTGATGATGATTCGGGAGACCCGAGGCCAGTCGATCCGCCCCAGCTCATCCCGCGGGGCCGGGTCGATCGCCTTGAAAACCAGCCGCCGCCCGCCATCCAGATCGATGGCGTAATGGTCGGCAAGGTCGCGATCGAGCGGGTGAGGCCGGCCGACAGGAGGGAGTTCGGCGAGCGTCGGGGCGGCCTCGAGGTCCTCCATCCGCCGCCGCAGTTTTTTCATCCCCTGGACGTTCAGCTTTCCCTTGGCGTAACGCTCGTCGTTGCAGAGCCTTTCGAGCTCCTTCGAGTCGTATCGGATTTCCTCCACGTCCGTCTCCAGAAACGATACACCGATCCGGTGTACAGAATCAATGCTCTCGCGGCAGGCCCCGTTTCGGCCGCTGATTCTGCGTTGGGCTCTCCTGGACGCCCGCGTCCAATCGATCCAGCATCGCGTGCACCTCGTCTCTCTGTCGCCGGGCCGGGTTCGACGTCGCACTCGCCGGGGACTCGGCGGACGAGTGCTGCGGGAGGGCTGAAAACAATTCCTCCCGCCCCCGCCCCGTCACCCCGTCGCGGCGCGGATCCCGGCTTCGGCGGCGGCGCAGAGACAGTCGAGCTCGTCGATCGTGATCGACAGCGGCGGCCAGTCGACGCTGGCGACGACGTAAGCGGATCACCAGATCGTTCTCGAAGGAAGAATCTTCACCGACGGAGTCCTGCAGAACGCCGCCTGATTCAGGCCTCACGAACACAACATTTGACGAGAGCTCACCCGGGCGCTCCATGCCGACCGGGAACTAAGCTGATCCTCGACACGAAGAGCCCGACCTACCCCGCCGTGGCCGCCGTCAGGTCGGAAGCATCGAGCTCCTTCTGGACGGTCACGCTGCCTACTCACAGGCTGGCATCCGGTTGCTTCCGCATAACTCCCTCGGCGTCTTCGCGAGCACGATGGCTGGCTACCGCGAGCGGCTTCAGCTGGCCGCCCGCGAACTGGCCGCCGATTACGACCATCTCAAGCTCGAAGCCCAGCGCCGTCTCGGGACGCTTTTTCGTCGGTCGACTACCCCGCGACGCTCGACGGGATGTTCGACATGGAAGTCTCCTACCCGCCGATCGAGCCGCCCCACTTTCTCATCGCCTTGAACCCCGGCGTCTTCGAGGCGGAACAGGCCCGTGTCCGCGAGCGCTTCGAGGCCGCCGTCGAGATGGCCGAGCAGGGATTTGCCATGGAGCTTCAGCGGCTCACGGCGCATCTGGCCGAGCGACTCACGGGCCTCCAGGACGGCGAGGGTCCGGGAGCACGCTCGCCTCAAAGGACTCGCACGCATCCTGCACCATCGAGAAAGGCTCGTCCTTGCCAGGCTGACTCGCCATCTGCGTCCACCTCCCTCGCCGAACGGAGTTTGAGACGCTCGCAGACAACAGACTATCCATTCCGCTTGACGCTATCGCGAGTTTGTTGCAACGCTTGGTTCGGCATGCTCGGGTTCATGCGTCTGCGTAGTCTGGAAAACGGGCGATTGCGATATGCACAATTCGCATCAAGTCGCGCCCGCTGCCGGATGCCAGGTCTGTCCAGATTAGGAAATTGTGCTTTGCTGGGGCAATTTCTGGTCGCGCATGTGGCCAGGGATACTCTGGATTTGGCCCTTCGTTGGCAAGGCTCGGGGCGAGACGTTCCAAGTCATACGCGATAGTCAAAAGAGTTTTAATTCGCCCCTGGAAATCCTGAAATCTATTGAACGAAAAAAGACCCGCTACCCGGTCTCTTTCCCCTAGTCGTATTGCCCCTAGAAACCTCAGGAACTGAACAAAGCCGACATGACTTTTTAGAGGTGGCCGGCCCTCTCGCCAAAAGTATGCCTTTGCAATCTTCTCCGTAGCCATCTGCAAGTAGTGCAGGGAATGGCATTGCGGCAGGCCTTCACCGCGGACCAAAGCGAAAACTTCATAGTCGGATTGTGCTTGCTGCCACCAAAGCTCTTGATAGCGATTCAATGGTAGTGCTCCGCACCCTCAAGTGACCAATCTCCGGGAAGCTCAAGTTGGTGCGTTTTAGCGCGCTCCCACTGCTGCGGCGTGATGTCCAAAACAAAGAGTTTGTGCGCTGTTTCGCTTCCTGTATCGATGCCGAAGTCAATCGGCTCAAGAGCATCGTCATTGCGATCACCGATAAGCGTGTTGATTTCGATCAGGCGGATCTCGCGCTCACCAGCGTTCGTGGGCAGGTAATAGATGTCCACAATTCCAGGGTCGGTCTTAAGGTGCTCTTTGGCGTACCAAGTAGCCATTGAGTCGCGGCTGAACGTGATTGCAGGCATTTGGAGACTCCCCGGATGGCATGGCACGCCTTCGAAATATTGGAACAGCGGAGTACGTCGTAAACAACGGACTCACCGCGCTCACAACTCTACCAATACGAGCGGTGGACCGCCAGTAGGGATCGTGGCTTCTGGGCTCTGCTGTTGTCAGTCGGCGCTCAAAACCGGCCATTGATCAACGCGTGATGAGCAGCCATCTTCCCGGAGCATTTCGACCTCTAGGACATCCAACGGCACTTCCGCCGGAGGACTACTGTGATGGCGAATGTGATGAGGATGGCGATCATCGAGGGGATTCAATCGTTGCGATCGGTAGGACTCTCGTGCCGTGCGATCGCACGACGACTTGGGATCCATCGTGAGAGGGTGGCACGTCACGTCTGGCTCGGGCGTGAGGGGGATTCAAAATCGGCCAACGCGCTTATTTCCCCGGCCGGCTCAGATGCCGTGGCTGGTTTTGGCGAGCCGACCGGGAATCTCCCGATGGCCCGGGCGGGCGTCGCGGCCCCATGGCTGCCGAGGCTTCTGGAGCAGCACGCCCGAGTCCGGGATCGGCTCGCTCGAGGCGGTCGTGGAGATCTCGTTCGGAGAGATCTTCTCCAGGAGCTCCCTCGACGAGATCCCAAATATCGGGCAGGGCTCCCAAGCGGCCGTCGCCCCGCGTCGTCAGCCATTCCTGGAGGAGCTTGCGTTCGTTCGCCCCTGCCATGCCGGGAAGGAAAGCGTGGGCGAGATCCTCCCAGGCTTCTCGGTTCCAGCCGGGGCGGGTGGTTGGGGGCGACTGGTTCAGGGCCCGTTCGACGGCAGTTCGCCAGCGGGAGATGAGCGTGTCAGCCTCCACCAGGCCGGCTCGGCGCCGATCACGGTTCCAGGCATCGACAAGTCTGGCGGCGTTCGGGCCGGGAGCGAGGTGGACGTCGGTGAGGCCGAAGTGAATGGCGAGTCGCTTGTAGATGCCGTTGAAGCCAAAAACCCTCGGCGTGGCCAGGTAGGTGCGGGCGTCGAGGCATTCGTGTTGCCGCGCAGCGCGGCGGGTGACTCCGATGCCCGGCACTCCTCCGGTGCCGCCCCGGGCGTCGGCAGCGTCAGGGCTGCGGACGATCGCCTCGACGACGTGCCATTCCCAGGCGAGGTAGGGGAGCGATTCACGCTGCCGCGGGTCGGCCTCGAGTCCTTCGGTCACGAGCGCCCCGACGGCCATGGCGGTGAGGAAACGCACGCGGATCATCCGTTCCCGCACCGACGGCACGAGTTGCGTCGCCAGCGAGTCGGCAATCTGGTAGAGCCCGAGCGGATCGAGCCGGCCCTCGCTTGTGCCGAGAGGGTCAGCGAGGGAGAGAAATGGAAAGGCGATGCTCATTGATCGAGGGGTCTGTCTTCGGGATCACGGCCCTTCCGAGGCGTTCTGGATGTCATTCAGGGGCCTGGCGACGATGATTCACACAAGTATTGGGCAATCGATGGCATGACCTTGCTCTCTTCGATGGCCCTGAAGCCGGTGCGGCCAAACGATCCAAGAAACGATCGCACGGTCCCGGTTGGGGGAACAATCCAGCGACGCACCGGATCGCCGACCGACCGGTTTTCTCTTCGATCGATTCAGACAACTCGCTCATTGTTGCGTTCCAGAGCCAGCGGCCGATGGAGGAGAGCACTCACGCGGCCGGCTGGATTGGCGAAAGACGAAGCCGCAGTTGTAGCCCCTCCGGAGGAGGCGGTCACGAGGCAGGCCGAATGCATCACTGAAACCTGACTCGGCCGAGAACGCGGGTCAACGATCAGGATCGGGCGTCTCTATCGAGGACGCGGGCGGTTGGACGGGACCGAAGTGCCTTTCGACGGCCTGCAGGTAAAGCGTCATCGGGTGGTCTTCGGATGTGGGCAACGCTTTGGCGACGATCGGTTCGCCCGGTGTAGCGTTTGTCTCTTCGGTTTGTTCGTCCCGGAGCCGGTGCTTGAAAGCCTCGAACTCCTCGTCGGTGAGTGGCGGCGGGCCTTCTTCGACCTCCAGTTCCTGCGGAGCGGCGTCCTCGCCGTCGGTTGCCATGGCCCGCATCCTTGGCAGGTTGAAGATCGGCTTGCCGTCCTTGAACCAGATGGAACTCCCGCCCCCGCGATATCCGGGAACGAGGCGGGGAACGACGTCGTCCTCGTGAATGAATCGCATGTGTCGGCCAGCGAGAGTCTCGTTCGCCATCGCGGCGAAGAACGGCGACAGCAACAGCGGTTGTCCAAACGTAATCACACCGCGGACATCGACGCGAGCCTCCCGAATCAGTTCGATCGCGCAGAGCACTGCCATCGCCCCGCCGAGGCTGTGTCCGGTGATCCAGACATGGCGGATTTCATGCTCTCGAAGGGCATCGTGGACTTGCCCGGCTACCGAGCGGTAGGCCTTCAGGAACCCGCGATGCACCGGATCGTCGGGCGGGGCGGCAAGATTCGCGTCGAGGTTCGTGAGCCAGTCGCATGCGTCGTCGGTGCCCTGGAAGGCGACGACGGCCTCGTCGCCGAGGATCAGCACCACCGCTTTAGCCGATCCCTGGACGACCGTCACATGGTCCTCAAAGCCGAGCGCGGGCACGCCCTTCCGCCACTGGCCTGGCGTGTCGTAGGCAAGGAGGGCGCACTGTGCCATGTCGATGGCGGCGGGAGGGCATTCCTCCCGCGCGCTGCCCCAGGACTCACACAGCCGGTCGGCGATCCCGCTCTGCGGTACCATCTCAGGGCGGGGAGGCAGCACCTTGCCGCCACGCATCTCGGCGGGAACGAGAACGAGTCCTGCGGCCA
>SIAG01000215.1 GCA_009691925.1 Planctomycetaceae bacterium | reverse complement strand
GGATCAACGAGGTGATCAGATAACCGGAGATCACGAAGAACACGTCCACGCCGACGAAGCCCCCGGTCACACCGAGTCCGGCGTGGAAGAGGACGACGACGATGACGGACAGGGCCCGCAGCCCATCGATGTCGGGGCGGTATGCATCGGTGGGCTTCATCGGCGTCACCGTTTCGGGCACGGCTGTCAAGGCGTCGTCCGGCAACCGCGGTCGCGATGATAGCTCGAACCGCCACCCGGACGCCATGGGCTGCCGCGTCCTCCCGGGATCGCACGAGTCACCGGGGGGAGCCACCGTCCGATCTCGCCAGCACTCGATTGGCCCCTTGTCCCCCGCCCGTCGACGGTGCCCCACTGGCCCGTTCGCTGAAACACCCCCGGCCGAACCTCCACAGGTCTGCGGCTCACACGTCGTAATAGAGGCAAAACTCGTACGGGTGCGGCCGGAGGCGCATCGGGGCGATCTCCTCCTCGCGCTTGTGCTTTACCCAGTGCTCGAGGACGTCGGGGGTGAAGACATCCCCCCGCAGCAGGAAGTCGTGGTCGGCCTCGAGGGCCGCAAGCGCCTCCTCGAGCGACCCCGGCGCCCGCGGCACCTTCTTGAACTCCTCCGCCGGGAGATCGTAGATGTCGCGGTCGAGCGGCTCGCCCGGATGGAGCTTGTTTTGGATGCCGTCGATCGCCGCCAGGAGGATCGCCGAGAAGGCGAAGTAGGGGTTGCAGGTCGGGTCGGGACAACGAAACTCGACCCGCTTCGTCTTCGGGTTGGTCGAGTACATCGGGATCCGGCAGGCGGCCGATCGGTTGCGCTGGGAGTAGGCGAGATTCACCGGCGCCTCATAGCCGGGGACGAGCCGCTTGTAGCTGTTTGTCGTCGGATTGGTGAGGGCCAGCAGGGCTGGGGCATGGCGGAGGATGCCGCCGATGGCAAGCAGCGCCATCTCGGAGAGCCCGGCGTAGCCGGTGCCAGCGAAGAGCGGCTGACCGTCCCGCCACAGCGAGAGATGGACGTGCATCCCCGAGCCGTTGTCGCCGTGGATCGGCTTCGGCATGAAGGTCGCCGTCTTCCCGTGGCGGCGGGCGACGTTCTTGACGATGTATTTGTAGAGGCAGACCTGATCGGCCATCCGCACCAATTCCTGGTAGTGCATGTCGATCTCGCACTGCCCCGCGGTGGCCACCTCGTGATGCTGGGCCTCGACGTCGATCCCCGACTGGATCATCGCCTGCATCATCTCGTTGCGCAGGTCCATCATCTGGTCGCCTGGTGGCAACGGGCAGTTCCCCCCCTTGAAGCGGAGCTTGCCGCCGAGGTTCGGCCCCTCCTTCCGCCCGCGGTTCCATTCCGCTTCAGAGGAATCGACGTGGTAGTAGCCCTCGTGGGCGTTTTGGTCGAAGCGGACATCGTCGAAGACGAAGAACTCCGCCTCCGGCCCGACGAAGCAGGTATCGGCGATTCCGGTGCTCTTGAGATAATTGACCGCCTTGCGGGCGACGTAGCGCGGATCGCGGGAGTAGTCCTCGCGGGTGATCGGATCCTGGATGTTGCAGATCATCGACAGCGTGGGGAGGGCCGTGAAGGGATCGACGACCGCCGTGTCGGGCTGGGGGACGAGGAGCATGTCACTCTCGTCGACGCGCTGCCAGCCGCGGAGGCTCGAGCCGTCGAAGCCGAGGCCGTCGCCGAACGTATCCTCCTCGAGCTTCCCGACCGGGATCGTGAGATGCTGCCAGGCACCGAGGAAGTCGGAAAACCGCAGATCGACCGCCTTGACCTCCTTCTCTCGGCACATCGCCAGCACTTCGCGGGGCTTCATGGGGAGGAGGTTCCTGGGGCGGGATGACGGCAGTGGATCGGACCGATCGGGGCTCCCCCGGTCGGGGCATCGCGAAGACCCATCATACGCCAGCCGCCGGGGGCGATGGAATCGCCTCTTTCCCCGAAAACATGCGGTTCATCGAATCCTGACCGGCGTCTATTATGATGGCACGAATCGGTTGTCCCATCACTTCGCTGAGAGGTGCCCGTGCCCACCCCCGCCCTTCGCCGTTCCTGGTTCCCGCTCTGCCTCGCGCTGGCAGCCGGTCTGCTGTGTTGCCCGCCGACGCGCGGTGACGAGGCCCTCGCCGTCGACCGGCTCGTCGGCACGCGGGTCGGCGACTTCCGCCTCACGAACGTCGTCACCGGCGACGAGACCTGGTTCTACGGGCTCGCCATGGGCAACCGCCTCTTCGGCCAGCTCCTCGGGACGCGGCAGGTGAAGGCCGCGGTCCTCGTCTTCGTCTCTCCCGGCTGCCCCCTCGGCGACAAATACCTCCCGCGCCTCGCCGAGCTCGCGAAGGCCTACGAGGCGAAGGGGGTGCTGTTCTTCGGCGTGGCCTCGGGGGCGGGCGAGAAGGCGGAGGAATTGAAGGCCTGGGCCACCGAGCGGCAGGTGGAGATCCCGATCCTCCACGACGAGGGCAACAAGCTCGCCGACGCGGTGATGGCGGAGCGGTCGAACGAGGCGATCCTCGTCGATCTCCGCGGTACGATGCGCTACCGCGGCGCCATCGACGACCAGTACGGCTACGATGCCTCGCGGGCCGAACCGCGCCACACCTGGCTCGTTGATGCGATCGACGCGGTCCTCGACGGCAACCCGAAGCAGATCGATCCCCGTGCCACCCCCGTCCAAGGCTGCCGGCTGACGAAAGTGGCGCCGGAGAAGTCGAAGCTCGCCGGCCTCGAACGCGTCCGGCCGACGAGCTCCGTGATCACGGCTTGGCTCGACGAGCACGACCCCGCCCCACCGCTCGCCGGGCCCGTCACCTGGACGAGCGACGTGGCCGGGATTCTCCAGGCAAAGTGCCAATCATGCCATCGGCCGGGTCAGGTCGGCGGCTTTTCGCTCCTCACGTACGACGACGCCTACGCCCACTCGGCGATGCTCGGTGAGGTGGTGGAGAACCGGCGCATGCCCCCCTGGCATGCCGACCCGCGCTATGGCCATTTCGCAAACGTTCGGAGACTCTCCGCCGCCGACCGCGCGACCTTGATCAAGTGGGTGGCCGACGGGGCGCCGCGCGGCGAGGGGGTGGAACCGGCGCCACGGACCTTTCCGGAGGGCTGGTCGATCGGCACCCCCGACCTCGTCTTCGAAATCTCCGAGCCGGCAACGATCCCTGCCCAGGGGACGATGCCGTACGTGAATGTCTCGGTGCCGACGAACTTCACCGAAGACATGTGGGTGCAGGCGGCCGAGGCCGTCCCTGGTGACCACGGCGTTGTCCATCACATCATTGTCTACGTCGACGCGCCGGGGCAGCGGCGCGGGCGTGGTCCCGATGGCTTTGGCCACCTCTGCGGCTACGCCCCGGGTGACATGCCGAGCGTCTATCCGGAAGGCACCGCAAAGCGGATCCCTGCCGGCAGCACGCTCCGTTTCCAGATCCACTACACCCCCAACGGCCTCGCCACCACCGACCGCTCGAAGGTCGGCCTGATCCTCGCCAAGGAGCCGCCGCAGCGCGAGGCGCTGACCGTCGGCATTGCCAATCCCCGCTTCCTGATCCCGGCGGGGGAGAGTGCCCATCCGGTGCAATCACAGGTGCCGGTCAAGCGGCCGACGCGCCTCCTCTCCTTCATGCCCCACATGCATCTGCGCGGCAAGGCCTTCCGCTACACCCTCGAGCAGCCGGGACGCGAAGCGGAGATCCTCCTCGATGTCCCGGCCTTCGACTTCGGCTGGCAGAGCTATTACACGCTCGCGGAGTCGCGCGAACTCGAGCCCGGTTCACGGATCGTCTGCGACGCCCTGTTCGACAACTCCTCCGCCAATCTCGCCAACCCCGATCCGACGCAAAACGTCATGTGGGGGGAGCAGACCTGGGAGGAGATGATGATCGGCTACATCGACGTCGACTTCCCCCGCGTCGCGGATGGAGCCGACGACTGATCGGCGACAACGGGGTGCGCCTTCACGAATCCGCCTATTGAGCCGCCACCATGCGGTCGCACTTCGCTTGCTTGAGGCCTCGATCAGAGTGGCCGAAGTTTGAGTGACGCAGCGACTCCGCGCCACGGCCCGGCATGTGATTGGTTTTCTTCACCGAACACGACTACTTCGTCGTTGGTCATCCATACGGCCGACTGCGCTGTGTCATCGACAAGCCAGGCGTCCCAGGAGAAATACAACGCGCAGTCGAGGAGGCATTCCAGGATCTCTCCATCGCCCTTGCCGCAGAGATGGCCGTTGGCTTCGTGGAGTTTGCGGGTCTCGGCAAAGGAGGCGCGAACGCGGTTGAACAGCCCCATGTTCTCCGATGAAGGCCACACTCCCCACCCGGTTATCCAGAGTAAGGCGGCACGGTCGGTGATTGCCTCCGCGATGACCCTCGCTATATAGGTCTGCTTTCCCGAGTCGGCCGGTACAGCGAAGGCGGACGCCCTCCCAAAACGAAGCATCAGGCCTTCCTTGGCATCTGGCACGCCCCGATCAAGGAGCCATCGTTCGCATTCTGCATTGGTGATGCACTTCACGAGAAGGCCCTCCTGAGAAAGTGTTGCACGATGGGGGGAGACCTACCCGGCACATGGAACCATCAGATACCATGCTTTGTCTCCCTCAATCCCGCCAACCCCGATCCGACGCAAAACGTCATGTGGGGGGAGCAGACCTGGGAGGAGATGATGATCGGCACCATCGACGTCGACTTCCCCCGCGTCGCGGATGGAGCCGACGACTGATCGGCTGAATGATCGGCTGAATGATCGATCGAGGCGGAATCTGCCGAAACCGGCTCCGGCGGTGACATCTCGAGGCGGGCGTCCAGAGGGTATCCTGGAGCTTCCGGTCGTGCCTCTCTGGATGCCCCCGCCATGCTGAAGCTCCGCCACGCGCCGACGCTGCTGTTGGCCATGCTCCTCGCCTGCGCCGCCATTCCCTCCCGGCCAGCCGCCGCGGCCGACGCCGCCACCTGGAGCGGGTCGCTCAAGGGTGTGTTCGCCGACCGCTGCTTTAACTGCCACGGGGCGCTCGCCCAACAGGCCGGCCTACGGCTCGACACCGTGGCAGGGCTCCTGGCCGGGGGTGATGCTGGCCCCGTCGTCGTCCCAGGCGACCCGACGGCCGGAACGCTTGTCGCGCGGATCGTCCATGCCGACCTGGCCGAGCGCATGCCGCCAGAAGGTGAAGGGGAGCCCCTTTCACCCGAGCAGATCGAGACGCTCAAAGCCTGGATCGCCGCCGGCTGCCCGGCGCCGGCTGACGAGGTCCCGGAGGCCGACCCGCGCGAGCATTGGGCTTTCCGGCCGCGCGTCCGCCCCGCGGTGCCGGCGGTCGCGGACACGAAGCGAGTCCGCAATCCGATCGATGCCTTCCTCGAGGCAGCGCGGGAGCAGGCGGGGATCGCTCCCCAGCCGGAAGCTCCCCGCGAGGTTCTCGTCCGTCGCCTCCATCTCGATCTTGTCGGCCTTCCCCCGCAACCGGAGGAGCTCGCGGCGATCCTCGCCGACGCTTCCCCCGATTGGTACGAGACCCTTGTCGACCGGCTCCTCGCCGATCCCCGCCATGGTGAGCGCTGGGGGCGCCACTGGATGGACGTGTGGCGCTACGCCGATTGGTGGGGCCTGGGGGATCAGCTCCGCAACAGCCAGAAGCACATCTGGCACTGGCGCGACTGGATCATCGAATCGCTCAACGCCGACACCGGCTACGACGAGATGGTGCGGCTGATGCTCGCCGCCGACGAGATCGCCCCCGACGATCTCCCCAAGCTGCGCGCCACCGGGTTCCTCGCCCGCAACTGGTTTCTCTTCAACCGCACGCCTTGGATGGACGAGACCGTCGAGCATGTCGCCAAGGGCTTCCTCGGGCTCTCGCTCAACTGCGCCAAGTGCCACGACCACAAATACGATCCACTCCGCCAGGAAGACTACTACGCGATGCGGGCCTTCTTCGAGCCGCTCCACGCCCGGCTCGATGTCCTTCCGGGCGAGCCCGATCTCGAGCGCGATGGAATCCCGCGCGTGTTCGACGGTGTTCCCGACGTGCCGACGTTTCTTTTCGTCCGCGGCGAGGACACAAAGCCCGACACGTCGCGGCCGATCCTTCCCGGCGTCGCCGCCGTGTTCGATTTCGCTTCCGTAGACGTCCGGCCGGTGAGCCTGCCGAAGACAGAGTCCCAGCCGGCCAGGCGTCCGTGGGTGATCGACGCCCACGCCGCCGCCGCCGGCCGCCGCCTCGAGGCGGCCCGGGCCGCCCGCGATGCCGCCCCCTCGGTGGCGAGCGAGCAGGGAGTGGCGATCGCCGCGGCCGATCTGGCGGCGGTGGAGCGGCGCGGCGCCGCGATGCGCGCCGGATGGGCCGCCGAGGATCTCGCCGGAACTGGCACCGACGACACGCTCGCCCGTGCCGCCGCCGCAGCCGCCCGGGAAGCCGTTCGTGCGGAACGCACGCTCGTCGCCGCCCGGGCCAAGGCGGTGCTTCTCGAAGCGGAAGCGAAGCTTGCTGCCGCGGCGGCCGAGGCGAAGCCCGCTGCCGAGAAGGCTGTCGCCGATGCCAGGGCGGCCCTCGAGCAGGCCGAGGCATCGGCGGCCGAGCCGGGGGAGGCGTTCACCCCCCTCGTTGGCGCCCGCTGGACACCGACCCGGTTTCGCAATTCGAGCGCCGACGATCCGGCGATCCCCTTCGCGACGACGAGCACCGGTCGCCGTTCGGCGCTCGCCGCCTGGATCACCGCCGCGGGCAATCCCCTCACCGCGCGCGTGGCTGCCAATCATCTCTGGGCCCGCCACATGGGGAGGGCGCTGGTGCCGACGGTGTTCGACTTCGGCCGCAAGGGCACCCCTCCCGATCACCCTGCGCTTCTCGACTGGCTGGCGAGTGAATTGGTGGAGAGCTCGGTGCCTGGCCCGCACCACCATCCCTGGAGCATGAAGCGGCTCCACCGGCTGATCGTGACCTCGGCCGCCTATCGACTCCAATCGACGACCGCCGGGAATGCCGCTGGGGTGCGCCTCGATCCCGACAACCGCACCTGGTGGCGGCGGGAACCGATCCGGCTGGAATCGGAGG
>SIAG01000214.1 GCA_009691925.1 Planctomycetaceae bacterium | reverse complement strand
CACGGCCGCCTTTGCCGAGCCGGGCCACCTCTCGCTGCCGCTGACCAAGACCCCCGCCGGGTTCCTCGTGACGCTCCCGCGTCTCGACACCCACACGATGATCGTTTTCGAGTAGGAGGCGACAGAAGAGGTCTGGGAGCGGGCCAATTGCCGGTGGCTCAGGGAGTTGCTCCGGCGCCACTCGGCCGGGCTGGGCGAGGTGGATCGGCCCAGCGGAGATTGGCCCACACCGGTGGACGCGCCGCGTCAGCCACGCCGATGAGGTCGAGGACCTGGATGGCCCCCCAATCCCCAAGCACCTTCCCCTCCTTGTCCCGGAACCGCGCTGCGTCGAGCTCGAGGGTCACCCACCCCGGATCGGTGTGGGGGGGCAGGTCCGGCTCGAGGAAGAAATCCCGGGCATCGGGCTGATACCAACGCTCGACCGCCCGCACCGTCAACTCGAGCGGGGCATGCGGCGCCCAGACATCGATCAACAAGCGAGTCTGCCCGGTTCCCCGCCATTGCGGATCGCCGAGGCGCTGCGTGGCGATGTCGAAAGCGAGACGGTTGTCGGGCCCTGTGGGGAGGAGGAAATCCCGGGTGTTGAGCGTGAAGCCACGGGTTCCATCGGGGCCGGTCCAGGGAAGAAAATAGTGGTCGTACGTCAATGGCTCGGTGTACGCAGGCACCCAATACCATCCCCGGTCGTCCTCCATCGGGTCGATCATGCCCGTCGGTACGAGCGTGGGCCGCACCGGGAGTGCCGCGGTGGACAACTCGATCACTCTCGAACTCAGCCTGGCACCTGATCGATACGAGACGGTGGCGAAAGCGTGGAGCGTCTCGCCCGATCGCGTGAAGGGTGTCTCGCCGACGCAGCTGTCGCCGACGCGAGTCACCGGCACCTCGCGCCAGAAACGGCTCGCCCCCTTCGGATTGTCGAGGCTCACGTGGATCGATACCTCCGACACGTCGTCCGGATCGGCAGGATGGACAGCAACCACGGGAATCGGGCCGTCGATCATGAAGGCTGCCGTCGGTGTCACTGGCCAGGGCCGTCCCTCCCCCTTGAGATGCCACGCCATCCAGATCGGCAGCGTGCGCGACTCCGCAGGCTCCATGTGGTGGACCCAGCGAGGGGTGAGGAGGAGACGCGGGGCCGGGGCAGGGGGGGCGATGCGATCGAGGGTATCAAACGACTCGTCGAGGTCGAAACCGTCGTTTGTGGCCGTCATGAACAGGACCGGACAGCGGATCAGCGGCGCGTGGAGCTCAGGGGCCTCCGGATGCCGAGCGAAGGCGTCCCGGTCGAACGCGTCGGGATCGCCGATCACCAGCCTTTTTTCTGTTTTCCGGTCACGGTAGATGCCGGCGGCATTGCCATACAGCGGGACGATCGTCTTCAGACGGGCATCGGCAGCGGCCATCATCCAACAGAGATAACCGCCGGCCGAGATTCCATAGGCGCCGATCCGCTCCCGGTTGACGCGCGGATCTTGGGCGAGGAGGGTCACGGCCCGGCACCCCGCCGCCGTCGCGCCGTACCAGAAATTCCAGCGGGCATTCGGCACATCCCCCGGCCCCGCCGGCCTTCCTTCGCGCTGACCGAGAATGGCCGCGCCGAAATCGGTGAATCGCGTCCGCCCCGGCAGCGGCCCCTGGTAGTCGAAACTGACACAGACGTAGTCCCGCTTCGCCCAGAATGCCACAGCCTGCAGGCTCGCCGAACCACCCCCACCATGGGCGTGGAGCATCCCCGGCAACATCGAGCCACTCACGGGCGCCCCGCGGAAGGCATGGACTCTCGTCTTCACCCCATGGGTGATCGGCCCGGTGAAGAAGATCTCCTCGAAGTGGACCCCATCCTCGTCCCAGGCGCGGAGCAGGTCGATCTCCATAGGATCGCGCTCCCAATCGCTCCCGGCGACCATCTCCGCCACCGTCGTCGGCTGCGGGCTGTCCGCGGCGGCCGGCTCCGCCCGGCTGGGGAGTCCCCCGGCGCCCTGGATCAGCCCGATCGACACCCAGCAGATCGAAAGTGATTTCCACGGATGCATCGGGGGGCGACCGGTGGCTTGTCTGGCGCTGGGAAGAAGGCTGAATATCACCCCGTTTGGGCGCCATGACGATAGCGTCACAGCGACACCGCCGCTCAACCGCGTTGCCGAATCTGCCGTAGACTCACCCCCGAGGGCCTTTGTTCGGAAGGCCGATCCGCTTGGCCGCGCCTGTCGTGCCCGGCCGCCGGATGGTCTGCCGATCCCTGCCCAAGCACGTGCCTCGCCCCTGGAGTCAGGACATGCCCCCCTTCTCGATACCCCACCATTCGCTCTCCCGCCGCACGCTCCTCCGGCGCGGTTTCGCCGGAGCCGCGGCGGTCGCTTCGACGACCATCCCTGCCGGGCGTCGAGCGGGGATCGGCCTGACGCGGGAGGTGGGGGCGGAGCCGGGAGACGACAAGCCGCTCACCTTCGCCTGCATCGGCATGGGGGGGCAGATGCGCGGCTACCTCCTTCAGGAGCTCTCCAAGCTCGATCAACGGGTCGTTGCGTTCTGCGACGTCGACCGGCAGCAACTGGAGACCGCCGGCAAGATCAAGGGGCTGGCCGAGGCACGGGTCTACACCGACTACCGGGAACTGCTCGCGGCAGAGACGGGGGTCGATGGCGTGATCATCGCCACCCCGGATCACTGGCACGTGCCGATCTGCCGGGCAGCGCTCGAGCATGGCAAGCATGTCTACTGCGAGAAGCCGTTAGCGCATTCGGTCGCAGAATGCCGGGCCCTAGAACGACTCGCCCTCGATCATCCCGCGCTCGCCACGCAGACTGGCAACCAGGGCTGTTCGACGGAGGGTTTCCGGCGCAGTTTCGAGGTGCTGCAATCGGGGCTCCTCGGACCGATCCGGGAGGTTCATGTTTGGCATCCGGCCCATGGCTGGCCCCACGGCGTCGATCGCCCCGCCGGGAGCGATCCAATTCCCGCCGGCCTCGACTGGGACTTCTGGCTCGGCCCAGCGCCGCCACGCCCCTATAAGACGGGGCTTTACCATCCCGGCAACTGGCGGGGCTGGTACGACTTCGGCGGCGGATCGATCGCCGACTTCTGCTGCCACGGTTTCCAGCTCGCTTTCCGCGCCCTCGATCTGGGCGCCCCGACGCGGATCGAGGCCAGCGGCGACGATCTCGGCCACGAGTCATTCCCCACCCGCTGCACGATCCGCTTCGACTTCGCAGCCAAGGGTGAGCGCGGGCCGGTGACGATGTTCTTCCACTCCGGGAATGACAACCTTCCCCCCGCGGACGTCACGCGCGGCCCGGTCGGCACCACCGGATGCCTCCTGGTGGGGAGCGAGGGCACGCTGTCGGCCGGCCTGTGGAACACCGACTGCCAGGTGCGACTCAAGGGGGAGGAGGCTTTCGGCGGCGCCGATCATCCGGAGGTGGTGAGGATCGCCCGGACCGAGCCGCGGATCGACACCGAAGCCCTCAAGTGGGATCCGGGGCGGGTGGCAAAGGGAGAGCGGCCGCGCTGGAGCAAGGTGAACAATTCGCATATGTTCGAGTGGGTGCTCGCCTGCGCCGGAAGCACGAAGACCTACTCGCCATTCGAGGTCGGCGCCCGGATCACCGAGCTCGGCATGCTCGGCGTGCTGGCCCTGCGGATGCAGGAGCCGATTCAGTGGGACGCCGAGACCTGCTCGGCCGTCGGGCTCCCCGCGGCCGCGTCTCTCATCGATCCGCCCCCAGCGGCGACGACCTACCTTCCGAAGTGAAGGCGCCCCAACCGACCCGACCAGACACCAGAACGAGGATCACGATGAGGTCATTGCAACTCCCGCGCCTGTCTCTGCGCCTGATCATGCTGATGGCCACGGTTTCCATGCCGATGCGAAGCCCCGCGGCCGCTGAGGTGACGCTCGCCTTTGCCGGCGACGTCATGCTCTCCGATCTGCCGGGCGCGGCGATCGCGGCGGGGAGGGATCCGCTCGCCGATTTCACCGATATTTTTGACTCGGTCGACATCGCGGTCGCGAATCTCGAATGCGTCGTGGCCACGGTTGGCGAACCGATCGACAAGCCCTACACCTTCCGGGCCCACCCCCAGGTCCTCGACGTGCTCGCCCGGCACTTTAGCGCCGTCTCGCTCGCCAACAACCACACCGGTGATTTCGGGCATGCCGCCTTCCTGGAGCAACTCGAATTGCTCGACAAGAAAGGCATTGATCGCTTTGGGGGGGGGCGCGATTGCCGCGAAGCCCGCCTGCCACTGCTCATCGAACGGCATGGCGTACGGATCGCGTTGCTCGGCTACAACGACTTTCAGCCACGAGAGTTCGAGGCCGGGCCAACCTGGCCGGGGGTTGCCTGGGCGGTCGATGAGCAGGTTTCCGCCGACATCAAGGCCGCCCGGTCGGAGCACCGGGCCGACGTTGTCATCCCCGTCGTCCACTGGGGCTGGGAATACGAACCGGCCAACGATCGCCAGAAGGCGCTGGCGCGGCTGATGATCGAGAGCGGGGCCGATGTCGTCGTCGGCGGGCATCCGCACGTCACCCAGGAGGTGGAATACCACCAGGGGAAGCTGATCGTCTACAGCGTGGGGAACTGCGTGTTCGACGGATTCGATCCCGGGCCGTCGCGGCAGGGATGGATCTTCCGCCTCCGGGTCGACCCACGCGGCATGGTCGCCTGGGACACGCTGCCTGTGAAGATCGACGACGAAGGGACCCCGCACATCGATCGAGATGTCGCAACGCCGGCCGGCAGCCGTGGCGACGAGACCGTCACCATGCGACCGGCGCGGCTCGAGGCTCCCTGACCGATATGGCTCCGCCGGCCGTTGGTCAAAGCGCTCAAGACGAGCCCGCGACGGGCCCGAGTCAAGTGGTCGATGCTTCCCGCTGCGGGATCCGGCCGTTACCTGCGGGGAGCAGATTCATCGGGAAGAACGGCTCGATGTAGAGATGGTCGGGGATCCGGTCGGCGATTGTGGCGTGAAACTCAGGCAGCTTCGACCAATGGAGCTTCGGCTTCACATGGTGCGCCGTGTGGTAGCCGAGATTTCCGGTGAGCATGTTGTAGCTGCGGTGCATGATGTTGTGGGAGGCCTCGTAGTGGTTCGCCGTATCGAGGCCGGCATGGTGGCAATAGGTGTGCCAGGCGGTGATGACGTAGCCCGCCACCATCGGGATCCCGAACACGAACAGAGCGTTGAGCGGGTTGTGGACGAAGGCCCAGACGAGCAGCGCGAGGATGACCAGCCCCATCCCGAAGAAACCCGGCTGGTAACGCGGATAGCGCCACGATACGCGCAGCGCTCGCTGATAGCCAGTCAGCGCTGTGACGACGGTGTACTCCAGTTCCCCCATCGTCGAGCCGTCGGGCCGCTTCCAGGCCGATTCGTCCTTCGTCTGGTCGAGGTAGTTGACGTGGTGCCCAACGACATGGTGGAGCACCCAGGCATTCGTGGTGACCCCGGTGTGGAAGGCGTAGGAGATCTCGAGGAGCCGGTTGAGGACCGCCTGGTGGAAGGTGCCGAGATGCTGGTGGTGATGGTTCCAGGAGCAGATGCAGGCCTTTGGCCCGATCACGAGCACGAACCAGGCGGCGAGCACCCACACGCTCCTGGCCTGGAAAAACACGAGCAGGTCGAGGAGCGAGAGCGTGACGATACAGAGGACCGGAAGCACGTCGGGGCTGTGGCGGAATACTTTCATGGCTTAACGATCTAGGTGTGGGGGATTCTCGACCGGATTTTACTCATATCTGGGTCCGACGCCAACCGCTGCCGGCCGCGCCGCCGCCCCACTCCCTCTCGCCGCCGCCCCCCAATTTGACCTTGCCGACGCTGCCGGGAGAGCGGGAGAATCGGGGCTTGTCCGTTGGGCCGGCATCGAGCCGCCACATGTGTTTCGGCTCTGAACACCCCGCGCGAGATGCCCATGCCATCCCTGCCGCTGCGTCCGTGGCTGGCCGTGCTCTGCCACGGCACGATCCTCGGTCTTCTCGCTGCCTGGCTCGGCACCGGCAGCCTCTGCCCCGCCCAGGGGTTTTCCCTCGGGCCCAGCTCCTCCACCCCCGTCGCGGCGCCGATCCCCTGGCCGGCCCAGCCGCCGACGCGGATCTACGTCGTCCCCTTTCCGATGGAGCCCCTCTTGCAGCAGCAGCTCGAGCAGGCGGCCTCTACCGGCTTCCCCCAGGGGCCGTTGCGGCGGATGATGGCCGACCGGCCACGCGTTTCCGACATGGTCACCGGCTTCGACCGGCAGGCTCCGGCCGGCTGGTCGATCGCCCAGCAGGTGGCCAATGCCCTTGCCGGCGCCGGGCTCCCGGTCATCTTTTGGAACCGGCCCGACCTACCGCCGGCCGACGGCTGGCACTTGCGGGGAGAGGTCGTGACCCTCGGCGAAGGCAGTGCCGCGGCACGCAGCCTCGTCGGCTTCGGCGCCGGCAACAAGAAGGTGGGCGTCGACGTCGTCCTCTGTGATCCGCAGATCGCCGGCGGGCAGGCGTTCTTCGTTCTCGACACCTCCGACAAGGGTCGGATGACCCCGGGAGCGCTGCCGCTGGGCGCCGTGGCCGGCTTCAATCCGACCGTGATGATCGGCCGCGCGGCGGCGACCGCGACCGGGATCAGCGACATCACCCAGCAGGAGCGGATCTCCAAGGAAATCGCCGATGGGGTCATTGGCGCAATGCGTCAGCACGGGCAGTGACGGCCGATCGCGGCAGGCGACCGCCGATCTCGCTCCCGGCAGCTGGTGCCGGGAAGCCCGTCGATCCGGATCGGAGCCACGGTGCGGCAGGAGGAGGGTCGATCCTCCCCCTGGGGCGATTGAGGTATGATCGCCCTGGGCCGCTGCGCCCTTTTCTCTCCCCCGGCGAAGCCTCCCCAACGCCACCATCCACCGAGCCGACGCGAGGGCATCATGACAGCGGAGCGCCCGTCCCATGCGGGGGCCTCCCCCGGCCCGCCGATCCTGATCGTCGGCGACCTGATGCTCGACCGCTACCTGGACGGGCCGGTGGAACGGATCTCCCCCGAGGCCCCCGTCCCAGTGCTCCATGTCCGCCGGACGTTCGAACGCGCCGGCGGTGCCGG
>SIAG01000213.1 GCA_009691925.1 Planctomycetaceae bacterium | reverse complement strand
ACGGACACCGGAAGCGGGAAAGACGGCGGCAATCCCCCCGCTGGGCGGCCGACCCCGACGGCCACGTCCACCGACGACGAGCAACCGCAAAAGGAAGGGCGCGAGACGCCCCTGAATCGCCCTGGAACCACGCCTAAAGATCTTCCAGACGGCACTCGCCCAATTGACAAGATTCCAGAAATGACTCGCGAGTTGATTCACAAAATCAAAGAACAGCTAAAGCGATCTGGTGAGGGCGTCGGAGCGAATACGTGGGTCGGAATTGATTCCGACGGTAATGTGTGGGTTCCTGATCCCAATGGCAGAGGTGAGAATCTAGGTGGGTGGCAGACCTGGGCAGAGGCTACTGCCATCTCTGGCATGGGTGTAATCATTATAGGCTGGGGGACTGGGATCGCTACCACCGGTGTTGTTGGGTCTGGTGTGATCCTCGCGGACAATGCAACTGTGATCGGAGTCATAGACGACCCGCTGCTAGTGGTAACCGGCGGAGCGATCGTCATCGGCGGCGCGGTAACATTTGTGGGCGGTGTCGTTCATTACTTTGGGTGGTAGGAATATGGCTAATGATGAGTATGAATACATTGTGGAGCTTGTGGTACAGCATCCTCGCTTGAGCGCCACCGAGATAGGTGAATGTTTCCACGGCCTCACTCCGCGATCCGCTGTGTCAGCCGGAGACTTAACAGTCGGAAAGCGACGCGCGAAAGCAAGCGTTTGGATCTTTTCTTTCTGTGATTCTAGAGTCAGTACTCGCCAGAAGATGTTGAGCGACACGCTTCAGCAATTCGCCGACAAGCTGAAGCCGTTTTCTGACGCCATCTTGCAATTGAAATCCGGCGGAAGCGTGTCATTTGATGTTGATATTTTTTCGCACGGCATGTGTTCTGCGTGCGATTTTTATTCACACCTCTTGCACGACCTAAATTCAATAGGAGTCGATCTTAACCTTTGTTTTTATGAGCGCGATTCCGGCATTGCGAAGCGGCCTGATGAGAATGAATGAAACCGGACACAACGTAGTTTGGCACTTGACTTGCGGCACGCCCTCCTCCATGGTCTTCGTGATCCATTGATGGAGCTAGGATGGCGGGAGCTTTGATGCCGGATACGTTCTTTGCGGAGCTGGAGTCCATGCTGCCTTGGGAGGAGCGTGAGGCCGGAAGGCGGCCGGCCTCGGGGGCCGCACCGCGCGGTGATCAAGGTCAACAGCTGGGCCGTGCCGAACGTCACTCACCGGCTGGCGGCTGCCACGTCCAGAGCTCCCTGGCGGCGGTGCAGTAATCCCCGAGGTGAAACACCGCGGCGCCAGCCACTTTGAAGCGGAAGTCGGCAAAAGGCGCCGCCTTCATTTCGCGGACGAAATCGAACTGCCCGACGCCGGTCGTCACGTGCGGACCGTACTTCGTGCCAAGCTGCTCGGGAACGAACGTGCGGACGTAGTCGCGCGAGGAGGCATTGATTTCGGTCTGCCCGGCCGCGGTGACGAATGCGGCCGACGTGCCGTCGGGCACCGTGTACGGCTCGACGGCCTCGACGATCGCCTCCTGCAGCGCGCGGAGCTGGGGCGTCGGCTGAATCACGATCCCCGCCAGGCCCATGTTGTCGAAGTCAACGAAAAAGCAGCCGGTGGCCTCGAGCTCCCAACCCACCGGCCGCTGTGCGTCGAAGACCCGCTGGACGGCGGCAAAGACTTTATCCAGATCGTTCGTCCGCACGTAGCGCTGCAGCACCGTGATGTGCGGCCGGTGCTCGGCGTCGAGCGCAAAGCCGGCGGGATCGTTGCCGCGGAGCCGCGCGTTGTCGGCTTGCGCATGGTCGATCATGGTTTCGTCCGGCAGCAGCAGGATGTCGATGGCCGTGACTGCTTCGGCGGCCGCTAGGCTGCCAGCGGCAAGCGGAGCAAGAACGCCAAGAACGAGCGACATAATTCTGGTGCTCAAACGGTGTTGATTCACGGGAGCGACGCTCAAAATCGACGAGGCGGTTTCGGTCGGGGAAGACTGTGGCCGGAGAGCCTGCCGCGACTACTCCGCCACGACGTCGAGATCGAGATGGGCCTGACGCGAGGCTTCGGCCACGGTATCGGTCACGCTCCACTCCAGACGATGACGGCCGGGCTTGGCATCTTCGGGGATGCGGAGAAAATAGCGGGCGAAATAATCCCGGCGCGGGGCAGGGCAGGTCTCGACGATCGGCTCAAACGCCCATTGCCCGACGCGCGCTCCGCCGGCATCGATGAGGCGGAAGCTCGCGTCGATGCCGGTGGTGTGTCCGTCTGCGGCGGAGCGGATCTGGAGGCGGTCGAGCTCGAAGTAGACGATCACTTCCTGGCCCGGCCGGAACGCCGCCGTCGGGAAGCGATCGACGCTCCCCCAGCCGCGGACCCGGGTCGCGAAGCAGGCGTTGCTGACGACCGGGCCGGCGGGCACGACCTGTGCCGTGGCCGTCGCCGGACGGAGCTCGAAGGCCTCGGGGGTCGGCGGCATCGGTGCCGCCGTTTCGACCTCCGGCGCGACCAGCTCGGCGGGTGTCGCGGCCGGTGTCGCGGCCGGTTCGATGAGGGCAGCCACCACGACCGGCGCCGGCGCCGGCGCAGGTTCGGGGGAGATCGGCCTGACCGGGAGATCGACCACGTTGATCGGCTGCGGCGGCAGTGGGGCGGCGAGGGGGGGAGGACTCGGCTCCGATATCGGTGCTCCGTCGGCGGGAACGGTTGCCACGACGATCGGTGCCACCCGGAGGAGCGGAATGCCGGAGAGGTCGACGGCGGCCACCGGCTCCACCGGCTCCACCGGGGCGGCGGCAAGCTCGGCGACGGGGGGAGGAGCATCGGCCGACGGTCGGGCCCGCGCCGGGATGTCGAGCTCAAGCACGCCGCCGGTTCGGGGCCGGGCAAGCATCCCGCCGTCGGCAGCATCATCGGCGGCGATCGACCCCCGCGACGCCTCGAGCGTCTTGGCAAACTCGTTGACGACGACGGCCCAATCCTCCGGGCGGGTCTGTTCGAGAGTCTTGATGAGCAGTTCCTGGGTCGGTGTATCGATGCCACCGGCGGCCGAGAGGCGGGCGACAGCGTTGTCGATCACCTGCTCGAGCTCGGCGTCGTCGCCGAGGGAGTTTTCGGCATCCTCCGCCTCGACGTCCGCCACCGGCCGGTCGACGCGGGCCGTCGACGCATGGTCGAGGTCGTGCGGCGACGAGAGGGATGCGGCCGTCTCGCGGAGCGCCTCCCGGAGGGTCGTGGCGGTGAGGGCCGACATGCAGCCCGCCTGGGAGAGGATCCCGATCCCGGCCAGCGTCCAACCGGCCAGGCCGAGCTTTGCCTGCCAGAGGGGCCGGCCCCGACCTGGGTTCTCCACCGACAACGTGTCGCGTTCGCTGTCCATCGGATTCTCGCTCGCGAGGGTGACGCTCGACCGGCTGCCCCCGCGGTGTTCACGTCGAACACCGCCGCCAGCACGGAACCGGCACACCGGATCGCGGAGGAAAGTAGGCCGACCCGATTCCACGAGGCAAGGCCAGATGCCGCCTAAGACGGATCCCGGGGCTTTCGGGGGCTGGAGAAATGCCCACTGGGGGTCCGTCGCCGGGGGGAAAACCGGGGTTTCCCCGCTGGAATCTTGGGCCCTCCCCCCCGCGCCGGGTGCGAAGACGATTCCGCCCCGCCTGCTAGAATCGGCTTCCCCACCGGAAGCCACGACGTTCCCTCCGGATGCTGCCATGCCCACGTTCCCCCCAGCTTCCCTGGGTTCACCCGATGCCGTACCGGCGTCATGGACCCACCGTCATCTCCTTGATCTCGAACGGCTCACCGCGGACGAGATCCGACTCCTCCTCGACACCGCCGCGCGCTTCAAGGAGGCCACCCACGGGTGCCGCCGAAAGCTTTCGGTGCTCGGCGGCCGGACGATCTGCAACCTGTTCTTCGAGAACTCGACACGCACCAAGACGAGCTTCTCACTGGCGGCCCGGCGCCTCGGTGCCGACGTCGTCGATTTCTCCGCCTCAGGCTCCAGCCTCTCCAAGGGAGAGTCGTTCATCGACACGGCGAAAAACCTCGAGGCGATGGGAATTGACGCCGTCGTTGTCCGCCACACCACGCCGGGTACCCCCCATCTTCTGGCCCAGCACCTCGACGTCGGCATCATCAACGCTGGCGACGGCCCGCACGAGCACCCGACCCAGGGGCTGCTCGACATCTTCTCGATCCGCGAACGCCTCGGCGACCTCGCCGGCGTGACGGTGGGGCTCGTCGGCGATATCGCCCACAGCCGCACGGCCCGCTCCAACATCCACGGGCTGCTCAAGCTCGGGGCCCGGGTCATCGTCTGCGGCCCACCGACCCTCGTCTCGCCCCGGTGGCGGGAGCTCGGGGTCGAAGTCTCGCACGATCTCGACGCCATCGTCCCGGTGTGCGATGTCCTCAATCTCCTCCGGATCCAGTTCGAGCGGCAGAACACCCGCCCGTTCCCGTCGGTGCGCGAGTATGCCCACCTCTACGCGATGACGGCCGAGCGGATGGAGCGGGCCCGCCCCGGGCTCCTCATCCTCGCTCCCGGACCGATTAACCGTGGGGTCGAGGTGACGGCCGAGGTGGCCGATTGCCCGCAGTCGCTGATCCTCGACCAGGTGACCAACGGGCTCGCCGTGCGGATGGCCGTGCTGTGGCTCGTCTGCGGGCCGCGCGGGGATGCTTCAACCACGACCCCTGGCGACGACGGGAGGGGAATCTGATGGCCACACTGCTGATCCGCGGCGGACGCGTGATCGATCCGGCCCAGGACATCGACCGGATCGCCGACCTGCGGATCGTCGACGGGAGGATCGCCGGCATCGGCCCCGGCGAGACCGGCGCCGAACGTGCCGACGAGACGATCGACGCGGCTGGGATGATCGTCACCCCTGGCCTCATCGACATGCACGTCCATCTCCGCGAGCCGGGCCGCGAGGAAGACGAGACGATCGCCAGCGGCACACGGGCGGCACTCGCCGGTGGCTTCACCAGCGTCGCCTGCATCCCCAACACCGAGCCGCCGATCGACACCCAGGCGGCGGTGGAGTTCATCCATCAAAAGGCGGCCCGCGCCGACACCTGCAATGTCTTTGTCGTCGCCTGCGTGAGCCGCAACCGCGAGGGGAAGGAGCTCGCCGAGATCGGTCAGCTCGTCGAGGCGGGAGCGGTGGCCTTCAGCGACGACGGGGCACCGGTCTCCGACGCCGAGCTGATGCGCCGGGCGCTCGAGTATTGCAGCATGTTCGGCAAGCCGATCCTGGCCCACGAGGAAGTCCTCGAGCTCTCCCGCGGCGGCGTGATGAACGAGGGGCTCGTGTCGCTCCTCCTTGGGCTAGGCGGGATGCCGGCGACGGCCGAGGAGGTGATGATCGGCCGCGACACCGCGCTCGCCGAGAGCACCAGCGGCCGCCTCCATGTGATGCACGTTTCGACGGCGGGGGGCGTGGCGCTGGTCCGCGCGGCAAAGGCCCGTGGCGTGCGGGTGACAGCCGAGGCCTGCCCTCACCACTTCACCCTCACCGATGAATCGCTGCGGACGTTCGATGCCAACTGCAAGATGAGCCCGCCGCTGCGCACCGCCGCCGACGTCGAAGCGATCATCGCGGGGATCGCAGACGGCACGATCGACTGCATCGCCACCGATCATGCCCCTCATGCCCGCGAGAAGAAGATGCTCGAACTCGATCGGGCACCATTCGGGATCCTCGGTCTGGAGACGGCGATCGGGCTTTCGGTGACGCGGCTGGTCGCCCCCGGCCATCTCGGGTGGCCGCGGCTGGTCGAGGCGATGAGCACCCTGCCGGCGCAAATCCTCGGGCTCGACCGAGGCACGCTGCGCACCGGCAGCCCGGCCGACGTGACGATCATCGATCCCGATCGGTCCTGGAAGGTCGATGTCCGCTCCTTTCGTTCCAAGAGCATCAACTCACCGTTCGATGGCTGGACCCTCCGCGGCCGGGCGGTGGCCACGATCGTCGGCGGCCGGGTGAAATACCGGCTCGCCGGCTCGTGACAGGGGCAGAGCGATGTCCTTGACCCTCGTCGACGGCTACAACCTCCTCCATGCCTCGGGCGTGTTCGGGGCCACGCGCGGCGCGCGGGGGCTTGAGTCCTCGCGGACGGCGCTGCTCGACCATGTCGCCGACCTCGTCGGCGAGACGGCGTCGCGCGTGCTCTTCGTGTTCGATGCCGCCAAGGCTCCCGACGGGCTCCCCGGGAAGATCACCCACCGCGGCATCCGGGTCTGGTTTGCGCGGGAATATCCCGACGCCGACTCGCTCATCGAGGAGATTCTCGAGGAGGAACGCTCCCCCGCCTCGATCACGGTTGTTTCCAACGACCGCCGGCTGCAACTCGCCGCCCGCCGACGGGGGGCCGCGGCGATCTCCTCCGACGCCTGGCTCGCCGATCTGCGGCGTCCCCGGAAGGTGGCCGATCCGGGCGCCGACAAGCCCCCCGAGCCTGGCCCCGGCGAGGTCGAGCACTGGAAGCGGCACTTCGGGCTCGACAGCGAGTAGCCCGTTGGGCGCGCGGGGCTCACGCATCGCCCCAAAAAGCCGAGGGGAGCAGGCCCCTCTTTGGAACCTGCTCCCCCCGCGAATCCATCACGAGACGCTCAGCGCGGGGCGTCAGGCCACCACCCGCCGCCGGCGTCGGTGGGTTGACTTGCGAAATGGGGCTCCTCTGCAGAATCCGTGGGCGCAGACCGGCTCGAGAGAAGTCCTGCTTGGAGCTGCAAAAGAACCGCCACCGCAGCCCGCAGTCAGCCGTGGCTAGTCAAGGCCACGACCCGTCGGGCCGCGGTGGCGGCATCAGGCTTCGTCCGGCCGACCGCCGCCCGGCGGCAGACGTTCGGCCGGACAGGAAGAGTCGGAGGAGTCCCACCCAACCTGCCACCATGGCAGACTCCAAAAAAAATCGCGAGGCATCGCTCCGGCTCAGAGCCGAAGCGATGCCCCGGCAGGAAGACAGCCTCCTGCCGGGGCACACGCTCTTACTGCTGCTATGCCGCTAGCAAAGGAGCCAAAGGGATCAGGGGCATCAAAGGGATAAAGGACAAAAGCCAAAAGGGTACCGTCAGCGGCCGTACCGTCGTCGTTCCAGTAATCCAAGTCCACCGGCGATTAACC
>SIAG01000212.1 GCA_009691925.1 Planctomycetaceae bacterium | reverse complement strand
TGAGCTGTGGAGTGGTGCTGCGGAGTGGTGCTCGACGGCCGGTGCGAATGACGAGGGCGTGGTCGGCGAGTTTATGAGCGCCCCGGCTGATCGATTCGCTCGTCTTCCACATCGACCTCGAGTCGAATGTCGAGCCAGTCCTTCGAATTGTTGCCGATGCGCAGCGTATCGATGCACTCGCCGGCGGCCGTCGGAGCAGGGGAAACCTCGATGCCGAAGCCGCCAGCCCCATCTGGTGTGATCGACACGACTTTCCAATGATCGTGGGTCGTCTCGGCCCTGGGAATCGCGCCCTGATCGCCGGCCCCTGAAGGCGTGACCGTGATGGATTGAATCGCTCGCTTGGCCGCTGCCAGTGGCATCGTGCCGAGGTGGATGAACTTGGGATTCGCTGCGTAACGCGCCCCGATCCAGCCGCGAACCGGGATCGCGAGCGTCGCGTCGTCTCCCTCGATAGCACCGTGGGCTGTGATCGCGATCGCCGTGTTCACATCCCCCGCCCGGAGACTGCCGAGCGCCGCTTCGAGTTCGATCACCCGCTCCTTCCGATCGTCGTGCGTAACGGCAACCTCGAGATCTTCCGCAGGACTCGAAACGCGAATCGAATCCCGTTCGATGGCGCTGCCATACCACACTTGCGGACGAAGCCGGAGCTCACGAGCCTCGTGCCAGGATGCCTCGAAAGACGCCGGCCGATCGACGAAATCCATCACCTTGTTGATCGCATCCCTCGTGGCGATTTCAAGCGTGCGATACTCGGGCGTCGACGAGTCTGCCGTTTCGGTCGCCACATAGAGCTGGATCCGGCGGTCGCCCTCGTACGAAGGGCCGGGGATCGAGACGGTGACGTCAACCGCGCACGCGTCGCCGTCCTCGAGCGCGTCGGCATCGATACGGGCCGAGGAGCACGACGGGCAACTGGTGCGAGCCGCCACGTTACGAAGCGCGTGGCCGGTTCGATTGGTCAATCGCACCGTCCGAGTGACCGCCAGGCCCCTCGGCACCTGGATCAGGCGGGATCCTTCTGCCTGCCACTCGATGCGGCCGTCAGCAAGAAGGATGGCTTCGTGGCGGCCTGTTGCCGGGCGGCCACAGCCCGCTGCCAGCAGGAGCAGCGCCACGAGCACCGTATGCCACGTGGCCACACCGGAATGCGGCGCTGTGCTTGACGGTCCCATTCCCGCCGCGGTGCCGAGCATCGCTATCGTCGCCTCGCGGGCTGTGTGGTTCACGCTGGCCGGGCCTGGCGAGCGCGGTTGCGGCGTCTGATGGCCCAGACAATCACCACCCAGGAGAGGGCAGTGAGAAGCATCAATCCCCAGCGGAAAAAGCGCGGGGGCACGCTGTCAAGACCGACACGCTCGGGCTGGGTGCCGAAGTCCATCGTCGGGAGAGCTTCAAACTCCGGTGTTCCGCGGAGGCGGAAGAGCGCGTCGTCGAGCGGTGCGTTGAACTCGACGTCGTTGATGGCGAGGTATTCGAGGCGGCTTTTGAGACGGCGCTCGTTCGTCTTCGGATCGGATTCATACCGCTCCCTGACGACGTTCTTTGGAAACCAGAAGCCGGCAGCGGTGGGCTGGAAATCGGCGTGGATGTCGCGGCTGATCTCGACATCGCTTGCGCTCATCGTTTCCGACTCGACAACATAGCCCTGCTCGGGGAGGACTGTCGTGGTCATCTCATAGCCCGAGAAGAGAGGAATGCCGAGTACGCTCTTCTTGATCGTGACCTTCTCCGCCCGTGCGCCTGGAATCGCCTTGGATGCGACTTCCTCGACCCCAACCGAAGCACCGTCGTTTGAGGCGGCGCGGAGCAGGGTGTTGCCAGTTTCCCGGCCGAGCCGGCCGGCATTGAAGAAATCGGGGATCGGCGTGATCGGTTCGCTGCCGACCCGTGTCAGGCCCGATGGCTCGGCGTTGCCAGATGTCTGCTGTGCCGCCTGAACGTTCATCATGTTCGCTTCCGTGGCATCCCAGGTGACCACGAGACGGCCAGCGGCATCCGATACAACGTCGATTTCGCCACTGCGAATCTTTGCTGCCAGTTCTTTCAGCGGAACGTCGTCCGGCAGGTTCACCTGCTCGAAGCGATACTTTTGGTTCTTCACCGACACCGAGCAGTAGCGGGTCAGCGTCGGGGAGAGGGCGCTCGTCTCGTGCTTTCTCCAGGTGGCCATGTCGCGGTCGTATTCCGCTTTGAGACGCTGTTCGTCTTCCTCGGTGATCGTCCCGCCACCCTCGCGCACGGCTTTGCGGAATGACTCAATTCCGTTTTTGAAAATACCATCCCAATGTCGCATCCGTGCCTCGAACTGTTCGGCATCGGCTTTTGCGTCCCGTGCGACATAGTTCCGCATAAGGTATCGTCCGGCGACTGTCTCCGGAGTCTTCGTTGAAGCGGCCATCGCTTCATAGATTGCGGCCGCTTTCCTTGAGCCCGGGGAGTCTTCCGCGTTGAGCGGGACTCCCGACAAACTCAGGATAGCGAAAAGGAGAAGTAGGGCTCCGCTGATCGTCAGTTTTCGACGATTGATCAAGGTATGCATGATCATTTGGCGCACGCTGTTCGCGGGTCGCCCACAATTTGTGCAGTCAGCAGGCAATTTGTCGTGCAGTAAGGCATAACGCAATTTCCCACCCCCAGTTCGAAAGCGAGGGCCGCCCAACATCCTGTTCCGACCGTCGCCAAACATGCGGCAACTGCCAACGATCCCGATGCGCCGATCAATCCAATCAAGCACACGACTGCCTCAGACTGGGGGGCAGCAACCTGCGAATACGTGTCGCGTGCAGAACCCGGATTCACTTTGCATTCACGGCAGATCGGTCCCTCGCCGCTCCCTGTGGCCGGGCCGTTGCAGACGCCGGCAAGAAAGTTGAAGTCTTTTATTCCGCAGGTGCCACACATGCCTTCGGAAACTCCGGTGGTCTGCCATCGATTCTCACCCATGCATGCCCTGGTCGATGTATTGGGCGCAGGGCATCCATTGAACACCGGGTTGAAGGGCTTCAGGGGAAAGTTTTGGGCTTGGAGCCTGGTGAGCGTCGGGTCGAGTGACGCGAGGAGCGCGAGGGCTCCGATGACATGAAGGAGCGTCGTGAGTCCTTGGCGAACGATCGTCATGATGAGGTTCCCTGGGGTCGTCATCCGTGTCGGCAAGGGATGGCCGGCCCACCCCCCCTTGTGCGGCACCGCGACGGCGACGCACGGCCGAAAAAATATTAACCAGAAGGGGGGGTGTGGCAAGTGATCGGCGCAGAAACGCCGCTTCCGCCGCAAAAAACTGGTTTCTGACCTGAATGGTTGAAGTAACGGCTTGCCGTCATCCCCAAGGCGGCGGGGGCCATTCTGTGAGTGTTGGTAAGCCAATTTTGCGGTGCTTGAGCCGCCACGAGGCAGTGCCGAGCATTGCAGTCGTCGCCTCGCGGTCGGTGTCGCGCACGCCACCCGAGCCTGGCGGGTGCGGTTGCGGCGTCTGATCGCCCAGACAATCACCACCCAGGAGAGCGCAGTGAGAAGCATCAGTCCCCAGCGGAAAGAGCGGGGAGGTACGCTGTCGAGACCGACACGCTCGGGCTGGGTGCCGAAGTCCATCGTCGGGAGAGCTTCAAACTCGGGTGTTCCGCGGAGGCGGAAGAGCGCATCGTCGAGCGGTGCGTTGAACTCGACGTCGTTGATGGCCAGGTATTCGAGGCGGCTTTTCAGCCGGCGCTCGTTCGTCTTAGGATCGGATTCATATCGCTCCCTGACGACGTTTTTTGGAAACCAGAAGCCGGCAGCGGTGGGCTGGAAGTCGGCATGGATGTCGCGGCTGATCTCGACATCGCTTGCACTCATCGTTTCCGACTCGACGACATAGCCCTGCTCGGGGAGGACCGTCGTGGTCATCTCATAGCCCGAGAAGAGGGGAATGCCGAGCACGCTCTTCTTGATCGTGACCTTCTCCGCCCGTGCGCCTGGAATCGCCTTGGAAGCGACTTCCTCGACCCCGACCGAAGCGCCGTTGTTTGCGGCGGCGCGGAGGAGGGTGTTTCCAGTTTCTCGGCCGAGCCGGCCGGCATTGAAGAAATCGGGAATCGGCGTGATCGGATCGCTGCCGACCTGTGTCAAGCCCGTGCGATCGCCGCTCGCGGGCGCCTGCTCCGCGGAGGGGACCTTCATCATGTTCGCTTCCGTGGCATCCCAGGTGACCACGAGACGGCCAGCGGCATCC
Organism: Planctomycetaceae bacterium; assembly: GCA_009691925.1. Classification (GTDB taxonomy): domain Bacteria; phylum Planctomycetota; class Planctomycetia; order Pirellulales; family UBA1268; genus QWOP01. Next base: position 3,017 of record SIAG01000212.1, on the reverse strand, counting down.
GATACAACGTCGATTTCGCCACGGCGGATCTTCTCTGCCAGTTGCTTCAGCGGCACGTCGTCCGGTAGGTTCATCTGCTCAAAGCGATACTTCTGGTTCTTCACCGACACCGAGCAGTAACGGGTCAGCGTCGGGGAAGCCGACGTTTTCGAAACGGCAGTCCAGTGCGCGAGATCTCGCCGGTAGTCCTCCGCGAGCATCTTCTCCTCCTCCTCGGTCATCGTTCCCCCGGCCTCTCGGACCGATCGACGATATTCCTCCGAGCCTTTTTGCAGAAAACGATCCCAGAGGCGGATTTGTTTTTCGACTTCGGCTGCCGCAGCCTGCTCTTCGCGAGCGACGTAGTTGCGCATCAGATACCTGCCTGACATCGTCTCCGGAGTCGTCGTTGAAGCCGTCATCGCCTCCTGAATCGCAGCGGCCTTGCGGTGACCGGATAGCTCATCGGCCCCGATCGCTTCGTCTTTGACCACGAAGGCGACGAGGAGCAACAGACAATGGGGGATGGCACGAAGCCGGTGGCGATCAGGCCTGATCAAAGCTGCCTCCGCAGAAAATCTCATTGGCGAGTCTCGTGTCGAGCAGCTACCTCGGTGCCCAGTCACGATTGGAAATGATAAACCAGAAGGGGGGCAAGTGCCTCGGTTGAGAATCCCCCATTCGGCCGGCGCAGCCGGGGCTTCGAGGAGCATCGTTGAAGCAACGACTCGCCGTCGTTGGGAAATCGCCGGGGCCTGCTGCGAGGTGCGTGTTGTCATTGTGATCTCCCCGCTGCGGTACCAAGGTGTTCGCATTGGGCTTCCTTGCCAACGCGAAGGCGAGGCGGGGATCGGCGAACGCTTGAGGAGTCCCCGATCGCGCCTACCGCTCAGAACGGCCCGCGTGACTAGTCTAAAGCGATGCGGGGCGACGAGACTTTTGCCGCCCCGGCCGACCGAACCACTAAGAGGTCTGACACCGCGCGAGCGTCTCCGGTCCTTCGTTCTCAAACGTGGCTTCGGGGTCGCCCGTGCCCCGTCGCCGGACGCTCGCTCCGGCCATCCATGGCCTCCGCTCTCTCGATGCCGCCTGCGCTCCGCCATCCATGGCTGCGCTTGCCGGCAACGCCGGCTCTCGGAGCACGGGCGACCCCTCGCTGGCGGCGTTAGGCGCAGGGCGGCAGGGTGACTGACGGCCGGTGCGCGGGACGAGGCCTTGTTGGCCGGGAAATCACTCCGGCTCTTCGAGGCCGTGTTCCTGGAGCTTCTTTCGCAGCGTGTTGCGGTTGATGCCGAGGCGGGCCGCGGCCTTGAGCTGGACGCCGCCGCAGGCGGCGAGCATCTGCGAGATCAGCTCGCGCTCGACGCGGTTGACGACGCGCTCGAAGAGGGTGTCGTCGTCGGGGCCGGAGGTCGTCATTCCCTGCTCGACGAGATCGCGGGCGAGGCTGTCGAGATCGCCGCCGCGGCCGGGGAGCGAGACGCTCGGCCGGTCGCCGCGGATCGCCGCCGGGAGGAGATCGATCGTCAGCTCGTCGCCCGGGGCGAGGATCACGCAGCGCTCGACGACGTTTTGCAGCTCGCGGACGTTCCCCGGCCAGTGGTATTTGACGAGCGCCGCAATCGCCTCCTTCTGGATGTGGACGACGTACCGGGCGTTGGCCTCGTTGTAGGCGCGGAGGAAGTAGGTGATGAGCTGGGGGATGTCTTCGCGACGGCCGCGGAGCGGAGGGATGTAGATTGGAACGACGTTGAGCCGGTAGTAAAGATCCTCGCGGAAGTTGCCACGGGCGACCTCGTCGAGGAGCTCGCGGTTGCTCGCCGCGATCACGCGCGTGTCGACGCGGATCGTCTCGGTGTCGCCGACGCGCTCAAACTCACGCTCCTGGAGAACCCGCAGGAGCTTCACCTGGAGCTTGGCGGTCGTGGAATTGATCTCGTCGAGGAAGATCGTGCCGGTGTGGGCCGCCTCGAAGCGGCCGGCCCGGTTGGCGACCGCCCCGGTGAACGACCCGCGGACATGCCCAAACAGCTCGCTCTCGAGGAGGCTCTCGGAGAGGGCCCCGCAGTTGACTCTCACGAACGGTCCGCTCCAGCGCGGCGAGAGTTCGTGGATCGCCTTGGCGATCAATTCCTTCCCCGTACCGGTCTCGCCGACCAGAAGCACCGAGGCGTTTGACACGGCCACCCGCCGTGTCATGGCGTACACCTCCTGCATCGCCGGTGCCGTGCCGATCAGACCCTTGATCGGGGGCGCGGAGGGATCGTCACCGGGTTGGCCGGAAGGAGGCGGCATCGACAGGCGGAAGGAGGGCGGGGCGGACGCGCTTGGGGAGGAGGGCCAGGATGGTGCGGGCAGTTTCCCGCGGCCCTGCGTCCGACCCTCGAGTGTAGCTTCGGCACAGGTCCGCGACGTCATCGGCCGCCAGGAGCATTCCATAGCGGGTGACGTTTTCCCCGAGCGCCGCGAGGGCCAGGGAACGAATTTCGCCTTCTGTGGCCGCCAGGGCATGCCGGACGAGGCTCCCCTGGGCACCGGGCCTACCGATCACGGCCAGGAGCTTGAGGGCCGCCGGGACGAGCGCGGGCGTGGTCAGGGCGAGCCGGGCGTGGGCCTCCGCGGCACTCACATCGTGGCCGCTGCGGCCGAGGATGGCGAGGATTTCGAGCGCCTGCCGGGCCCGTTCGAGCCGTTCTGCCCCCCGGGCCTGCCGCCAGGCCGGATCGGCCTGTTCGGGGCCGGCAATCATCGCCAATTCCTCCGGGAAGCGTGGCGGCGCGACGACGTTCCCCTCGGCGTCGAGCAGCGGCCCGAAGAAGCTCGGTAGCCGATCGACAATGGCCACGCAGCCATGGGCCCGCGCTTGGAGAACGAGCTTCGTGAGCTTTCGACCGCGGCCGTGGTCGTCGAGCGGATCGACGACGATCATCACCGGCGGCAGATCGCCACGGCCCGCCTGCCGCAGCCCCTGGAGCGTCTCGAAGGCGCCGGGGAGCGCCAGCCTGGCACCGAGGAGGACGAGCGTCGTGTCGGCCTCG
>SIAG01000211.1 GCA_009691925.1 Planctomycetaceae bacterium | reverse complement strand
CCCGCTCCGGCGGCGGCGGTGCAGCGGGGTTGTCGCCGTCGAGCCAGGCGGCGACGTCGAAGATGTAGGTCTGCTTCGACCACAGCAAGCCGGCGAGCGCCCGGCGCTGAACATGCCGCTCGTCTTCGCCGGCCGTCGCCGGGGCGACGCCGGCGTAGAAGGTGTCGGCCTCGGCCTGCCGCAGCGCGATCGACTCGTCGACGAGCGCCGCCAGTGCCTTGCCCCCCAGCGCCTCTGGCTGATGGTCGGAGAGAAGGAGATGGACCGCCACCGTTCCCCCGGCCGGGATCTCGAAGCGGCGGTGGAGCGATGCTTTCGTCCCAACAGACTCCGGGTTGACCGCGCCCGAGTCGCCGGCGCAGATCGCCCGGTGGAAGGCGTCTTTGGTGAACGGGGAATGGCTCACGGGCCCCGCGCCGTACACCGCCGGCATGTTCGTTTCGTTGTCGGTGAAGAGAGGCATCTCGCCCGGCGCGGCGGTGGCGAGGAGCCAGCGCTTCCCGAGGCGTGCCGACGGGGGGAGCCGCGAGGGGATCTCGGCGCGGGCGTCGTCGGCCACCAGGCAGAGCGTGCCGGAGAGGGCCGGGGCGAGGGCGATCTCGGGCGTCGGGCGCGGGGAAGCCCCCCACGACCAGGTGTTGCGGAACCAGAGCGTGGGGAGGATGTCGAGCCGGGCCGGGGCGGGGCCGCGGTTGGTGGCGGTGATCCGGATGGCGATCTCCTCCGGTCCGCGCTTCGCATACTCGATGACGATGTCGAAATAGCGGCCGTCGTCGAAGGCTCCCGTGTCGGCCAGCTCAAACTCCGCCCCGCGCCCCTGCCGGGCCACGTTCTCGGCGACGAGCTGGGAGTAGGGGAAGGGGGCCTGGGGATAGCGGTAGAGGAGGCTCATGAAGGAGTGGGTCGGCGTGTTGTCGACATGCACCCACCACTCCTTGGCATCCTCGCCATGATTCCCCTCCCACGGGGTGACGCCGAACAAACGCTCCTTGAGATGCGTATCGGCACCGTTCCAAAAGGTCGGGGCGAAGCAGAGGATCTGGTAGCGGTCGGAAAGCCCGGCGATTCCGTCCTCCCCCCAGCGATAGGCCTTGGCCCGGGAGTGGTCGTAGGTCAGATAGTTCCAGGCATCACCATCCCGGGAGTAGTCCTCACGGACGGTCCCCCAGGCGCGGTCGGCGAGGTACGGCCCCCACCGGCGCCAGCCCCCCGATTCGTCGGTAATCTGCCCGAGACGCTGCTGTTCCGGATTCAAGGGTTTGATCCTGCGAGAGGCTGGTGGCGTTTTTATCGACGGCGCCGGTTGTTCCGCCTCATCCTCCGGGGAGGGCGGTGGCGATCGTGGAGGTCGATGGAGTCCAAGGGTAGCTTGGGGAAAAAGGCTATTCAGCCGGGCGGGCAGGAGCAACGACGATGAGGGCTTTGTGGCGGGAATGGTGGGGGACAACGGCCCTCAAGGGGGCTCGGTGGCCGGCCCGCCGCCGCACTCCGGCTTGGCTCGGGGCGGAGGGGCTTGAGCCGCGGGCGATGCTGGCGGCCGACCAGCTTTCGACCGTCGAGGTCGAAGCGCTCCTGAAGCGCGCCAGCGCCGTCACCCCGAGCAACGACGCCATCATTGCCATCGTCGACTGCACCGGGCAGATCCTCGGACTGCGGACCGAGTCGGATGTCAACTTCGCCGACAACAAGACGCTCGGGTTTGCCATCGACGGGGCGGTCGCCAAGGCCCGCACCGGCGCCTTCTTCTCCAACAATCAGGCGATCCTCACCTCGCGGACCGTCAGCCACATCAGCCAGAGCACCATCACGCAGCGCGAGATGCAGGCTGACCCCAACAGCACGATCGACACGATCCAGGGCCCGGGATACGTGGCGCCGGTCGGCCTCGGCGGAACCTTTCCCCCGGGGATCATCAACACGCCGCTGGTTGATCTGTTTGGGATCGAGCACACGAACCGGGTGAGCGTGCTCAAGCCAGGAGTCTCCCCAGCGAGTCCGTTCGATCCGGCAAACTTCATCATCGATCGGAGGGCTTACGCCGCCCAGGTGGCAGGCACCTACGGGGCCGTCGGCTCGCAGGCGGGCCAGCCGCCCCAGCCGATTGCCCGCGGCATCGCCACGCTCCCCGGGGGGATCGCCATCTACCGCGCCGGCACCAACGAGGTCATCGGCGGCCTGGGGGTGTTTTTCCCCGGGAAGGATGGGACGGCGAGCTTCGAGCAAGGGTTTGTCGCCACCGCTAAGCAGACCCGGCAGAACCGGCTCAACGCGCCGAAGGCGCTCGAGGCCGAGCTGATCGCCCTCGAGACGCTCCTCCCGATGAACGTTGGGAAGCCGGCGGTGGTCGACGTGCCGCTGGTGAAGGGATCGACGCTGGCGTTGATCACGCTCGCACCCGCCGACATCATCAAGCGGGCCGGAGGTATCAATCTTCCGCTTCCGCTTCCGCTCACGCCAGCGCAGACCCAGGCTCTCGTCAACAAGGTCAACAACGCCGCGAGAATCAACCTCGGCGGGATCGCCCTGCAGAGCTTCGGCCCGCAGGCCGGCCCCCTGGGCGTCCAGACGCTGTTTACGTTGGCTGGTAAGCTCGGCCCCGGGACGGTCAGCGGCAGCGATCAGCCGGTCAAGGGGGCCGTAACCGTTCTGCCGGGCAAACTCCAAGCCGACGGCTGGCTCGTGCCGGCGACGGCGGGGAGCGAGCTGACGGCGGTCCAGGTGAAGGGGATCATCGATCAGGGGATCGTCGAGGCGGGGAAGACCCGAGCCCAGATCCGGATCCAGCCGACCGGCACGAAGATGGTGCTGGCGGTGAGCGACTTCAATGGCACCATCCTCGGGCTCTACCGGATGAGCGGCGCCACCGTGTTCTCGATCGACGTCGCCGTCGCCAAGGCGCGAAACACCGTCTACTACGCCTCGGCCGATCTCCAGAACCATCCGACCGACCGGGCCGGCACCGTCCCCGTCGGCACGGCGTTCACCAACCGCACCTTCCGGTACCTCGCCTCGGCCCACGATCCGTCGGGCAACTCCGCCGCCGGCCCGGGGGCGTTTTCCATTCTGAAGGATGCGGGGATCAACCCGAAGACCGGGCTCAACATCGGCGCGCCGAGACCGGCCAAGTCGTTCACCACGGTCCTCGGGTACGACTCCTTCAACACCGGCAGCAATTTCCACTCCACGGCGATGCCTGCGGCCAACCAGAACGGCATCGTCTTCTTCCCCGGCAGCACGCCCCTCTATGTGGGGCGGAAACTGTCGGGCGGATTCGGCGTCAGCGGTGACGGCGTCGATCAGGACGACGTCGTCACCTCCTACGCCGCCGCCGGAAGTGCCCAGGGGAACTTCAACGCCCCGACCGATCTGCGCGCCGACAACTACCTCGTCAGCGGGATCCGCCTGCCATACGTGAAGTACTCGCGGAATCCGTTCACCGGGGCGGCGTGACGCCGACGGTGCCGTCGAGAAACAGCGGTCCGTCGTGCCGCTTGAGCGTCTCTCTGGCGGTGCTCGAGATCCGGCGCAGCCCGGCCAGCGAGAGCGGCCCGCGGTGCGCGGCGAGCCGGGCGGCCGGTTCGTCGTCAAGCGTCGCGATGCCATCGAGCCCGAGGGTGCCCGAGTGGCCGGCGAGGGCCTCGGCCGCGGCGGCGTCGAGCGTGACGAGCCCCTCGAGATAGAGGGCGCCTGAAACTCGCGCGAGCTCCGCGGCTGCCGCGCTCGAGAGCCGGCGGAGTGAGCCATACTCGCGCCGCCCATCGGCCACCAACCGGGCCGCCAGCGCCGCAGTGCCGAGGGCCTCAAGGCGCTCGATCCGCACCGGTCCGCGATGGCGGGCGAGCGCTGCCTCGGCCTCCGGCTCAAGCTCCCGAAGCGCCGCAAGTGAGAGCGCGCTTGGGTGGGGCTCGAGCGCCGCGGCGGCGCCGGCATCGAGCGCTGTGAGGGCATCGAGCTTGAGCTCTGCCGGGTGATGGGCCAGGAGCGCGGCCAGGGGGGCGGAAAGAGCCGTGGCCGTCTCGGCACGGGCGGCGAGGGTGTCGAGGAGGAGCGGGCCAGGGGCGGTGGCGAGGATGACGGCGGCCTCGTCGCTGATGGTTTCGAGCCGCGAGAAATCGCTCCGCCCGGCCTCATGTAGGCGGCGGGCGAGGGAAGCGGTGGCGAGCGTCTGGAGGCCGGCGAGGGATGGGGCGGGAGCGGCGGCTGATGCCAGCAGCGCCTCGACATCGAGCCCGAGCCGCACAAGCCGGTCGAAGTCGCGCTTTCCCGCGGCGATCAGCCGGGCAGCCAGCGCCGGGCTGTCGAGCGACTCAAGCCGAGGGAGGAGCAGCGGGCCGTCGTGGAGGGCGAGCAGCGCGGCGCGGCCGGCGGGGAGCGACAGGGCGCTGGTCGAGGCGGCAGCGAGGGCGTCGAGCCGGAGGGGACCGGGGTGGTGGGCGAGGGCCGTGGCGACGTCGTCGGGAGGATCGGCGAGGGCGGAGAGATCGAGCGGCGCGTTACCGCTGGCAAGGCCCGCGGCAGCCTCTGGCGAGAGTGTTTCCACGCGCGCGAAATCCTGCCGCCCGGCGGCAACGAGGGCCGTCGCCAGCGCCGCCGAGTCGAGTGTTTTGAGGCCCGTCAGCTCGATCGGCCCGCGATGGCGGGCGAGGGCCGCGGCGGCGGCCGGATCGAGGCGGGCGACAGCGGGAAGCGCGAGCGGGCCGGCGTGGGGCTCAAGCGCCTCAAGCGCGTCGGGAGCGGGATCGGCGAAGCTCGTGAGGTCGAGCCGGCCGGGGTGGCCGGCGAGGGCTGCCGCCGAGGGGGCGTCGAGGGAGGCGAGGCGGTCGAAGGAGAGGGGGCCATCGTGGCGGGCGAGCAACCGGGCCCAGGCCGGGGCGAGGAGCGGGGCGGCCTGCGCCTCCGCGGCGAGAGCGTCGAGGCGAAGGGGATCGGGGGAGGCGGCGAGGAGCGCCGCGGCTTCGTCGCCGATGGTCGTGACGAGGGAAAAGTCGCGGCGACCGTCGGCGAGGAGCCGGCGCGCGAGGGATGGCGTGGGGATCGCCGTCAGGCCGTCGAGTGAAAGCGGGCCGGGGGTGGCGGCGAGGAGGTCGGCGACGGCGGCCGACGGGGCCGCGAGCGCGGGGAGGTGGAGGCCGTCGCGATGGCGGCCGAGCAGTTCGGCGACAGGGGATTCGAGCGTGGTGAGCCGATCGAGGGCCAGGGGAGCGGCCTGGCGGATGAGGAGCCGGGCGAGCGCCGGGGAAAGGGTTTCGGCCGACCGCGCCCGGGCCACGAGTGCCGCCAGCGCCACCGGGCCGGCGTGCTGATCGAGGGCGCTTGCGGCGGCGTCGGGGATCAGCCAGGCGCCGTCGAGAACGAGTGGCCCGTCGTGCCGGGCGAGGGAGGCTGCGACCTCTGGGGACACCGTCGTCAGCCCGGAGAGGTCGACGGTGCCGGGGAACCGGGCCAGCTCGGCCGCCTCGTCAGGGGAGAGGCTGTGGAGGGTGTGACGATCGAGCTCCGTCGGCGCCGGTGGAGGGAGTGGGGGAGGAGGGGCACCGAGATAGGCGATTATGGCGCCGCCAACGATCCCCGCCAGCGCCGCTCCTGCCACGGCCGGCCAGATGGCGCGCCGGACCTGGCCGCGGGCTTGGGAACGGTGTCGGTGGGAGGGCATGGGAGCGACTCCGGTGGCGCGGCGGGGAGCGGCGGGAAGGCGTCGACCGAGCCGCCATTATGCCGGCGGGCGCGGGGGGGCAACAGCGGCCGGGATTCACACCGATCCCGCGCCGGGCCGCTGGCGCCGGGGCGGCGACGGGGGACTATCAGAACGCGACCTCGAGATCCATGAAGCCGGCGAACAGGCTGTCGACGGTGCCGTTGGCCGAGCCGTAGAGGGCCCGGAAGCCGGAGCCGGGAAGGAGCCCCGAGACCCCCGCCCGGAGGATGCAGTTGTTGTTCAGCCACGGCCGTGACTCCATCCCCAGGCTCAAGTCGGTACCGATCGACCGGGGAATGTTCTCCTGGAAGACGAGCTGCTCGAGCGCCTTGGTGGTGTCGAAGAAGAGGAAGTTGCAGTTGGTCACGAGCCTCGTGCGCTGCGTGAGCTCGAAGTCCATGCCGACGTTGTAAAGCTGAAGCCCCGGATTGACGAAGTTTGCCTGCGACTGAAACTTGTTGCTCGCCCGCAGATCGGGATAGATGCTCAGCAAGTTCTTCAGATTCGTCCCCGCCAGCCGGATCCCCTGCCGCACCCAATAGCTGAACTCCCCCCCGGCGAACTGCGTGTTGTCGACGATGCCGTCGAAGCCGCTGCCGATGTTGTCGGTGGGGTTGTTGTCGCCCGAGGCCCACAACACCGACGACCGGAAGCGGATCCAGTCGGGGGAGTAGGAGAGCTCGACGGCCGCCATCTCGGCGCTGATGTTGACCGGCTGGAGGGCAAGCTGGTTGAGCGTATCGTGGCCGAAGGCGTAGTAAAAGGCGCTCGAGATGTTGATGTCGTTGATGTGCCCGTCGGTGGCGATGCCGGCGTAGGCGGCGTTAACCTCGTGCGGCGAGGCGATGCCGACCGGATCGGGGCGGACGAGGTTGCCGTTCTTGTCGTATTTGAGGCTGGCGTCGTCGTGGTCGAAGTGGAAGCTTGCCTGAGCGGTGTGGCCGGGCCAGAGGAGATCCTGCCGGTAGTAGTTGGCGATGAGAATCTGCTGGCCGCGCGAATCGAAGGAGTTCAGGAAGCTGTTGGTGTCTTTCTCGCGCTGGTCGAAGACGATGAGGTTGAATTGGTCGCGGTTGGCCAGGCGCGTGCCGAACAGGCGGATCGCCCGATTCAGATCGCTGAAGATGAAGCCGCGGAAGTCACTCGTGAACGGCTGCGAACCGCCGCGGATCGAGACAAAGTCGTAGTCGGGGCTCAAGTCGGCGATTTTCGCCTCGATGAACCACTCCTCGATCGTGGCGAAGCCGCGCGAGCGCCGGCGTCCCTGGGAGACGTCGGGGCTGACGACGCCGTATTCGTAGACCTCGAGGTAGTTCGTGTTGAAGACCGGCGCGATCCGCAGGCGCCAGTCGTTCGGCTTGAAGGCCCGGTCGCCGTGATTCAGTTCGAAGGCGAGGGTGTAATACTCGAGAAACAGAAAGCCGTTGGGGTTGCCGAAGAAGTCCTCCTGGCCCGGCGTCGGCGTCGATTCAAACGGCGTGTTCGGCGTCGGCACCTGGCGGAACATGGCGATCGTCCGGCTGATCACCTTCATGTCAAAGAAGGTG